>JAEUTR010000143.1 GCA_016787365.1 Bacteroidia bacterium | reverse complement strand
CAATTACATATTTCTAATTTTATTTTTTCATCTTCCTGTTCAGTATATGGTAACGTTGAAATATTACCTGTTACAGAGGAAACCCCTTTTTTAGAGGCAGAATCTCCTTATGCACAAACAAAACAAATGGGAGAAAACATTGTATCTAACTTTACTAAAAGCGAGCAAGAATTTAAATCTGTATTGTTGAGGTATTTTAATCCTGTTGGCGCACATCCTACAGGTTTAAACGGAGAATATCCAAGAAATAAACCTGATAATTTAGTGCCCTATATTACTCAAACTGCTGCCGGAATTTTACAAAAACTTACTGTATTTGGGAATGACTATGATACGCGTGATGGTTCGTGTATTCGTGATTATATTCATGTTAGCGATATAGCAGATGCGCATGTAAAAGCATTGAACTATTTAATCGAAAATAAACAACAACAATCAACTTCTGTTTTTAATTTAGGAACAGGTAATGGGGTGAGTGTTTTAGAAGCAATATATTCATTTGAAAAAGTGAGTCAACAAAAACTAAATTATGAAGTTGGTCCCCGCAGGGCAGGCGACGTAATTAATATATACGCTAATAATGATTTAGCAAAGAAAGAACTAAACTGGAATCCAAAGTATAATTTGGATGAGATGATGTTAAGTGCCTGGAAATGGCAGTTAAATTTAGGAAAAGAAAAACAGTAATTTCAGTTATTCGGTTTTATAAACTCTAAATTTCTTTTCAATCCTTTATATTTGGTGCGTTTTACGGCACTATGTTTAAAAATAGTGTTAAATGTTTCTTCCGTTAATTCATGCCATTCGTCATTGCTCAAATTAAGTAATCCTGTTTGATTATTAAATTGTGATTCCTGATGTGGCATACTAAATCTGTTCCAGGGACAAACATCCTGACAAACATCGCAGCCAAATACCCAGTTATCCATTTTGTTTTTAAACTCGTTAGGAATTGCATCTTTTAATTCGATGGTTAAATAACTAATACATTTACTGCCATCAACTACAAAAGGTTCTACAATCGCCTCAGTTGGACAAGCATCAATACATTTTGTACAGGTACCACAATAATCCTGTATCGGACCATCATATTCCAACTCAATATCTATGATTAATTCTGCAATAAAAAAGAAAGACCCCTGTTGTTTGTTAATGAGATTTGCATTTTTCCCAATCCAACCTAAACCACTTTTTTTTGCCCATACTTTGTCCAAAACCGGGGCACTATCAACAAAAGCTCTTCCATTAATATCACCAATTTTTTCTTTCAGAGTATTAAGTAATTCTTTTAATTTTTCTTTAATAACATCATGGTAGTCTTTCCCATAAGCATATTTCGAAATTTTAGGGGAATCACTATTTTGTGTTTGTTTAGGATAGTAATTATATAACAAGGATATAACTGATTTGGCGTCGTCAACTAATAGAATTGGATTAAGGCGTTTGTCAAAATGATTTTCCATGTATTCCATTTTACCATGCATTTTGGAATTGAGCCAAGTTTCAAGTCTGGGAGCTTCTTCTTCTAAAAAACCTGCCTTACTGATGCCACAAAAATCAAAACCCAAACGTTTTGCTTCCTGTTTAATAATATTACTATTTGTGGAGTGATTCAATAAATCAAAACTTAATTTGATAATTTACTTTTAATCACATTTTTGATAAAATCAATAATGCTTTTACCTGATGATGATTCATCTTCTTTACCACTGAAAAGTGATCCAACAGTTTTTATAATTGAAACGGCTGATTTGAATATATCTCCACTTAAAATTCCAACTACAATTTTTGTGATACCTGTTGTTACAATTTCTTCAGGTAAGGTTTGTAGTTTTATTTTAAGGGCTTCTTCTTGTTTTTTTATACGTTTTCTCACACGAATTTCTTCACGTTCCAAATCAGCAAAACCGTTTATGTTATAATTAGTCTTCATTGTCTTCGTCTATATCGTATGGGTCGTTTTCAAAAAATATACTAGTAATCATGTCTTTAATTTTTCCTGAAAAATATGCTTTATATAAAATTGTAAAGATCAAAAAACTAAGTAAATAGATACCTGCGACAATACTAAAGCCATAAAAATCGCTGTGAAATTTTTCGGAAAAATAGTATGCCAACATAAAACCTAAAAACATTAACATAAAAAATAAAAGAATGGAAGCGATAAAAATATATATAATTTTACTGGTAATTTTTGCCGTTTTTTTAGCGGATTGAATTTTTAATAAAAGCAATCTATCGTCAGTGTACTTTTTTACTAACTCGTAGGTTTCATCAAAATAGGTATCTGGTTTATTTTCCATGAATATTTTTTATACTAAGCTTTATTAGACTGATTCTCTTTTTCCATCTGTAATAGTTCGGCTAATTCATTTTCTAATTGATTAATTTTGGATTTTATATCATCAGTAGTAGATTTCGCTTTTTCTTTCGCACTTTCAACCAGTTCTTTCCCTTTTTCTGTTTCTAGTAACTTTACGATAGCAGCACCTGCAATGGCTCCTAAAATTAACGCTCCTATTATTTTTGATTTATCTCCCATGATTTTGAGTTGTGAAATATTTACACTAATTTACTAAAATATTTCAACTTAACATTATACTGACAATAATCATGGAGACTCAATCAACGTTTAGCAGTAATAAAAATTTTTTCACCATTATAATTGCTTTATTTGGGATATTGCTTGTTTTCTCTTTAAAAGAATATTTTACTGCATTTTTAGGAAGTGTTATTTTTTATGTTTTGTTTAAAGGGTGGATGCATTATCTGGTAGGGTTAAAAAAATGGAAAAAAAGCAGAGCTGCTATGTTAATTATAGTGGTGTCTTTTTTTATTATTCTTTTGCCTATTACATTTTTTGTGTCGATGATTTATAATAAGGTTGTTCCCATTGCCTCTAATCCTGATACATTTATGCCTTATGTTCATCAGATGGATTCTACCATTCAAAACAAATTTGGAATAGAAATGCTAACACCGCATAATATTGAATCTATTAAAACATTCAGTACTCAAGCTGTTTCGGGAGCTTTAAACGAAGGCTTGGCTTTATTTTCATCTATTGTTATGTTATACTTCTTTTTATATTTTATGCTGATTAATTTTAATAGAATGGAAGCTGCTATCATATTATTTCTTCCTTTTAGAAAGGATAAAATTATGATGTTTGGAGAAGAGTTAATAGCGCAAACCTTTAGTAATGCTATTGGAATTCCTTTAATTGCTGTGGTTCAGGGAATTTTTGCTTATATAATTTATTTGATAGCCGGTGTTCCCGAAGCGGGTTTTTGGGGAATTTTAACCGGTTTTGCTTCCATTATTCCAATAGTAGGTACGGGTATTATTTGGTTGCCTGTTTGTATTTATTTATTTTTTATAGGAAGTACCTGGCAGGGGATTGCTGTTATTGCATGGAGCGCATTAATTATGGGAAGTATGGATAATGTGATTAGGTTTTTGCTGGCAAAAAAAATGGCAGATGTTCATCCTGTGGTTACAGTACTTGGTATTATTTTAGGACTACAATATATGGGAATTACGGGCTTAATTTTTGGACCATTAATCATTTCTTATTTTTTAATCTTATTGAAAATTTATTATGCAGATTATAAGAATAGAACTCATAAAATAAAAAATAAAGAAAATGTATTGGAGATTGGATTACCTTTTATTTATAGTAAAACATTTAGTTCTAAAGATAAGGAAACAAAAAAATAATGTTAATCTTATTCTTCAAATAAACCACCCATTCTTCCTCTATATGATTTCCCTAGATGCTTGTATGCTTTTTCAGTAGCTTCTCGCCCTCTTGGAGTTCTGCTCATGTAGCCTTCCTGAATTAAAAATGGTTCGTACACTTCTTCAATAGTTCCCGACTCTTCGCCAACTGCTGTGCTAATGGTTGTAATACCAACAGGCCCACCTTTAAATTTATCAATAATAGCGGATAAAATACGTATATCCATCTCATCTAATCCGTTTTTATCAACGTTTAATGCCTTTAGTCCGTAGGTTGCAATATCAATGTTAATTGTGCCATCTCCTTTTATCTGTGCAAAATCCCTCACACGTCTTAATAAAGCATTCGCAATACGAGGCGTTCCTCTACTTCTTCTTGCTATTTCGTAGGCTGCTTCATCAGCAATTTCAACTCCTAATATATCTGAACTACGCTGAACGATTCCTGTTAAAACTTTACTATCGTAGTAATTTAAGCGGGATGTAATTCCAAAACGGGCTCTTAAAGGAGCTGTTAGTAAACCGCTTCGGGTGGTAGCGCCAACTAATGTAAATGGATTTAATTTTATTTGAACTGTTCTTGCGTTTGGTCCACTATCAATCATAATATCAATTTTATAGTCTTCCATTGCAGAATATAAATACTCTTCTACAATCGGACTTAAACGATGGATTTCGTCAACAAATAATACATCAAAGGGTTCCAAATTAGTTAATAAACCTGCTAAATCTCCTGGTTTATCTAAAACAGGCCCACTGGTTACTTTTAAGTTTACACCCAAATCGTTCGAAATAATATGAGCTAAAGTTGTTTTTCCTAAACCCGGAGGACCGTGTAATAATACATGATCTAAAGCTTCTTCACGTTGTTTAGCAGCTTGCACAAATACTCTTAAATTATCCACAACAGATTCCTGCCCGCTAAAATCGTTAAATTCTACAGGGCGCAATGCCTTTTCATAGTCTTTATCCGTATTAGATAGTTTGTCGTTATTAGCGTCTAAATTTTCGTTCATTAATGTAAAAGTACAAAATTAAAATATAGCCTAATGCTATATTTTGTAGCATTAAAAGAGTTTAATTTGTAATTTTGAAACATTAAATAATTGTATGGGAGCAGCATTTTTTATTTTAATGGGAATAACTGCTATGCTTAGTATTCCTTTAATCACAGCTTTTTTTGCTAATAGAATGGGTCGCTCACCAATTAAATGGTTTTTTATTGGATTAATTTTACCTGTAATAGCATCCTTTATTTTATTTTTCTTACCTGATCTTTCAGAAAATAAATCGGAGAATTACCAATAGGCTGGGCCGTATTTTTTTGTGATTTGTGATTTAGGAGCAGCTAAATAAAACAGTTGGTCAAACCAGATAAGTAATTTAGGCGCAAGTACAAACGAATTTAATTTTTCCCCAACGTATTTTGTATTTCGTAATGCCAGTCTCGCACACATATCTAGTCCCACGCCACACCATCTGGTTATTTTAAATTGAACAGTAATTCCAGGTTCATAAAATAACAACAGTCTTTTTTTTGATTTTATTAAATTTTTGCCGTCACTGTATTGCGACCAATACATGCCTGTTCCCATTTGTATAGGCACACTTAACTGCCAACGTTTTGTTTTGTGAAATACAAAATCTGCATAGTAACAAACGTATCCAAATTTTAAATAATTATTAGTAGATATTAAATTGCCATCAGCACTTGTAACTAATTTTTTGTCACTTACATCCGTATCAAGCCAACTATATCCTAAACCTACACGTAACTTTCTTCTAAAAACTAAGCCCAATTTTACACCGGTTACTTTAGTTGGACTGTTATCTAAAAATGAATAACGTGATTCTAATCTAGCATCAATACTCGGTCGGGAATGTAATAGAACTCTAAAGGTATCTAAAAACTGACCTTTAACGCTAAAGGAAATAATCGTGAATATAATTAATGCGGATATTCTCACTATACAAAAATAATAGAGAATGATTGTTTATAATTCTATTGTCTAAAATTGTATTAACAGTGTATGTGTAGTAATTTTGCTGAAATGACACCTTCTTTTTTAGATACTCCTATCGATTACCTTAAAGGTATTGGCCCGCAACGGGCAGAAGTATTACAAAAAGAATTATTTGTGTTTACATACAAGGATTTAATTACGCATTATCCTTTTAGGTATGTTGACAGAACCCATTTTCATAGTGTGAGAGAAGTTGTTGAGGATTCTGCTTATTATCAATTACGCGGACATATTATTGAAATAGATTTTGTTGGCGATAAACGAACAAAGCGCTTGGTTGCTAAATTCAGAGATAATTCAGGAATTATAGAATTGGTTTGGTTTCAGGGAGCAAAGTGGATGGCTGAAAAATTGAAATCAAATACAGAATATATCGTTTACGGAAAAGCAACATCGTTTATGGGACGTTTTAACATGGCGCATCCCGAAATTGATATTGTTACTCCGGAATTGTTAGCCAATCAATCATCTTTTCAATCGGTTTACAACAGTACTGAAAAATTAAAATACCGAAATTTAGATAGCGATGGGATTCGTAAATGTTTACGAGTATTAACTTTACAATTGAATGAACAAAATATTCAGGAATCACTTACAAAAACAATTATTCAGGATTTTAATTTATTGTCGAAGTTAGAGGCCTTAAAACAAATACATTTTCCCGATTCAAAAGTATTATTAGAACGTGCAAAATTCAGATTGAAATTTGAAGAATTATTTTTTGTGCAATTACGCTTACTAAGAAGTAATTTAATTCGTCATCAGATAACTCAGGGTTTTGTTTTTAATAAAGTTGGCGATGCATTTAATGATTTTTACAATCATCATTTGCCCTTTCAATTAACTAATGCACAAAAACGCGTCGTAAAAGAAATAAGAGTGGATATGGGTTCCGGTAAACAAATGAGTCGTTTAGTGCAAGGAGATGTGGGGAGTGGGAAAACCTTAGTGGCTTTGTTAAGTATGTTATTGGCAATTGATAATGGTTTTCAGGCCTGTTTAATGGCTCCTACCGAAATTTTAGCCAAACAGCATTTTGCTACGATTTCAGAATTGTTAGAACCTATGAATTTGAAAGTAGCTTTATTAACGGGTTCTTCAAAAACAAAAGCTCGTCGCGAATTACATGCAGGTTTGGAGTCAGGAGAAATTCATATTTTAATAGGAACACATGCTTTAATTGAAGATGTTGTGGTTTTTAAAAATTTGGGATTAGTAGTGATTGATGAGCAACATCGTTTTGGTGTAGCACAACGAGGTAAAATGCATAAAAAAAACATACAACCTCCGCACGTATTAATAATGACAGCTACGCCTATACCAAGAACATTAGCTATGACTTTGTATGGCGATTTAGATACTTCGGTAATTGATGAATTACCACCGGGTCGGAAACCAATAACAACCATGCACTTTATGGAAAGTCAGCGTTTGCGACTAATCGGTTTTATGAAAGAACAAATTGCATTAGGCAGACAAGTATATGTAGTGTATCCATTAATACAGGAAAGCGAAAAAATGGATTATCAAAATTTAGAGCGTGGTTATGATGCTTTACTACACGATTTTCAACCTCCACAATATCAAATAAGTATTGTACACGGTAAATTAACAGCTCAGCAAAAAGAATTTGAAATGCAACGCTTTATTAAGCACGAAACCCAAATTATGGTGGCTACAACGGTTATTGAGGTTGGGGTTAATATTCCAAATGCTTCTGTGATGGTGATTGAAAGTGCTGAACGTTTTGGTTTATCTCAACTACATCAGTTAAGAGGTAGGGTAGGACGAGGTGCAGATAAATCATATTGTGTTTTAATGACCTCTTATAAATTGGGTGCTGATAGTAAATTACGAATGGAAACCATGGTAAGAACTAATGATGGTTTTGAAATTAGTGAAGTGGATTTAAAACTTCGCGGACCTGGAGACCTTGATGGTACCCAACAAAGCGGCGTTATGGATTTAAAAATAGCTGATTTGGCTCAGGATGGACAAATTTTATCTCTGGCACGCTCATCAGCACAAGCAATTTTAAATGAAGATCCTAATTTATCTAGCCAAGAGAACCAATTATTGATCCATCAGTTACAATACCAAGGTAAAACAAGGTCTTCTTGGAGTAAAATAGGATAGTTTGTTTATATTAAAAAATAGCTTATTTTTGGTATAGCTAAAAATTAAAAAAATGAAGACCGTTGTTTTTATTTATATTTTCACTTTTGCATGTTTGTTTAAAATGCATGCGACTCAGCCACAACCTAAGTCTCAGCAGCATCAACAACCTAAAGATTGTGTGAAACATCCTCAAATTGTGAAACCTCAATCTGCTGATAAACCAAAAGTTATTGCAGAAAAAGTAGTGAAAACTGTTCCTTCTTCACGTGGAGGCACATCTATTCCGCATTTTAGTGTGTTAAATTTTATCAATTTCTTTTATACAAAAGACACTTTAGATAAATTACATTTGATGTAGTTTTTGAGTTTATCTCAAATCAAATAAATTTTCTACGCCAATATATCTGTTTACGGTAAAACCTTCGGCGTAATCGCAGTTAATAGCCCTTCCAAATAAGCTACACTTTGCTTTAACATACTCCATAAAATTTTTAGTAGATATTGGCGTAACAGGTTCTTTTGAATTTGGATCAAAAAATTGAGACGAATATGCCATAATGGATTCCATTTTTTTATCCATAAAAGGGGTAATATCTACTACAAAATCAGGTTCAATAAAATTATCTTGTATGTAATGATATACTGCTTTTGGTCGCCATGCTGCTTGGATAGTATGATTATCTTTTGTTTCAACCTTTACTAAACCGCTATAAAAACAAGCATCTGTAGTTAATTTAGCTGCTCGTCCATGGTCCGGATGTCTATCAGAAACAGCATTACACAATACAATTTCAGGTTGATATTTCCGAATAATTTGAATAATTTGTTTTTGATGGTCTTCGTTGTTTTCAAAAAAACCATCTGCCATATTTAATTGTTCTCTTACCGAAACGCCTAAAATTTTCGCTGCTTTAGTAGCTTCTTCTGTTCTTAAAACAGCATTGCCTCGCGTACCTAATTCTCCTCTGGTTAAATCCAGTAAACCAACAGTTTTACCTAAAGCAATATGTTTTAAAATAGTTCCTGAGGCTGATAGTTCAATATCATCAGGATGAACACCTATGGCTAATATATCTAATTTCATGATGTGCAAATATAATTTATGTTTTGGTAATCCTTAAGGATAATTGCTTAGTTAGTAGCATTTCAAAAAATGTAGTACAAAAGGGGGGAATACATAACATCAATTTTTTGAAAATTAATTGAATTCGCACAATAAAATTAATTATTTATCGTTTTAAGAGGTATAAACCCCCTAAAACTGCCTATGCAACAAACTTCTACTCTTGTTTCTACATCTTTAAAAATTACTAAAAACAAGCAACCAAAGGTAACTTTAGTTGACGACATTGAGCCTTCTGACTCTTTAATTCAGAATATTCTTAATTATTCTAAATCTTTAACTATCAAAAAATCTAATTCTGTTGGATTTATTGAGGTTGTGGCTAGCTAAATGCTTGTAAAAGTTAATTGAAACTTTGAAAACCGGCTAGGATAGAAATTCTTGTCTAATAAATTTGTGTAATAGCTAGATTACGTTATTTTTGCGTTCTACATTAATTTACGCACAATGGCTCAATTTGAATTAACAATGCCCAAAATGGGTGAGAGTGTTGCAGAAGCAACGATTATTAAATGGACTAAAAACGAAGGTGATTCAATTAAAATTGATGAAACTGTTCTTGAAATAGCAACTGATAAGGTTGACTCCGAGATTCCTTCTCCGTTTGAAGGTAAATTAATTAAAAAATTATTTAATGAAAATGATGTAGTTCAGGTAGGCGCTGTTATTGCAATTATTTCTTCTGATGCAAATGCGTCGGTAACTGAGGCTCCAAAAACTGCCGCTCCTGCTGCTCAAACAACTACAGCAACTTCTGCTCCAGTTGCTTCTACTCCATCTGCAAGCTTAGATTTTTCGGGTTCTGATAAATTTTATTCTCCATTGGTAAAAAGTATTGCCAAAGAAGAAGGTATTTCTTTAGCTGAATTGGATGCTATTAAAGGCACGGGTCAAGAAGGAAGAGTGACAAAAGCAGATATTTTAGCGTATTTACCAAATAGAAATAAGCAAGCAGCTGCTGCTCCAGTAGCACAAGCATCAACTGCTGCATCTACTCCAGCTTCTACAAAATCAGCAATTGGTGTTCCGGACAATACTGTATTAGTTCAACGCCCAGCAGTATCTGTAGGTGCCGGCGACGAAATTATTGAAATGGATCGTATGCGTAAAATCATTGCTGATAATATGGTAATGAGTAAGCATGTATCTCCACACGTTACTTCTTTTGTTGAGGCTGATGTAACTAACTTGGTTCAATGGAGAGATAGAATTAAAAAAGATTTCGAAAAACGTGAAGGTGAGAAAATTACATTTACCCCTTTATTTATAGAATGTGTAGCGAAAGCAATTAAAGATTTCCCTTTAATTAATGTATCTGTTGATCAAACAGGAACAAAAATTATTAAACGTAAAAATATTAATGTTGGTATGGCTGCAGCTTTACCGTCTGGTAACTTAATTGTACCGGTTATTAAAAATGCAGATCAAAAAAACTTAGTAGGAATAACTAAAGATGTAAATGACTTAGCTACCAGAGCCAGAGCTAATAAATTAGCTCCGGATGAAATTCAGGGCGGTACATTTACTTTAACAAATGTTGGAGGTTTTGGTAATGTGATGGGAACTCCCATTATTTTACAGCCCCAAGTAGCAATTTTAGCTGTTGGAACTATTAAGAAAAAGCCAGCTGTGATTGAAACTCCTCAGGGCGATGTGATTGCAATCAGACATTTCATGTTCTTGTCACTATCTTATGATCATAGAGTAGTTGACGGATCTTTAGGAGGCAGTTTCTTAAGAAAAGTAGCCGATTATATGGAAAACTGGGACGTCACTAGGACCTCATAATTTGGTACTGATTTTAACTTAAATCCCGCTTCAGGCGGGATTTTTTTATCGGGGAAATTGTGGTTTTTGTCTAAATTATGCTATTTTTGCTCTTTCCTAAAAAAAAATCAGATGAAGAAGTATTATTTGTTTATTGTATCCCTATTTCTTTGTGCTAATATTATTAAAGCACAATTACCAACAGGAAGTTATGCCGACTATTTTAGAGAAGGATTATTTTTGGTTGGTGAAGAAAACTACGATGTTGCTCTTAAAAATTTTTTAGAAGCTTATAAATTTGATTCTACTTCTGCAAACCTTAATTTTAATATTGGTTTTTGTTATTTAAACTCTTCAATGAGTAAGAAAAATGCAGAACGTTATTTTGCCAAAACTTTAAATGATGTTACTAAAAATTATCGCAACGATGATATTAGTGAAAAATCCGCTCCCGCTTTAACACATTTCTATTACGGACGTGCACTTCATATAAATTATAAATTTGATGAAGCTAAAGTTCAGTATGAACTTTTTGACAGTAAATATGCTAAGGACAAGCAAACAAAAGAAGATGTGGCTTATTACAAACAACAGTCTGATTTTGCAAAAGAACTTGTTGCAGCTCCAATAAATGTGAAAATTGAAAATTTGGGTGATAGCGTAAATGGTACATATCCTGATTACAGCCCAGTTTTGAGTGCAGATGAAGGAATGTTAATATACACAACGCGTAGAAATACCAGTACAGGAGGTGAAAGAACTCAGGATGGACAGTATTATGAAGATATTGTTGTCTCGTTTAAAGATGAAAATAATGTATGGTCTTCTCCAAAATCAATTTCACCAAATATTAATACAAACGGAAATGAAGCATCGGTTAATTTAACTCCTGATGGACAAACATTAATTGTATTTAGAGGTATTTCAGAAACAGATGGTAATATTTATTATAGTAATTGGGATGGTAAAGACTGGAGTTATTTACAAAGCTTTGGTTCTGACATCAATTCAAAATACTGGGAACCACATGCTTGTTTAAGTTCTGATAATAATACATTATATTTTGTGTCTGACCGTCCAGGTGGATATGGCGGAAGAGATATTTACCGTTGTGTGAAATTGCCAAACGGTGCCTGGAGTAAAGCGTTAAATGTTGGTCCAACTATTAATACCAAATATGATGAGGACGGACCATTTATTCATCCTGATGGAGTTACATTGATTTTTGCTTCAACAGGTCATAAATCAATGGGAGGGTTTGATATTTTCTTTTCAACGATTGAGGAAGACAGAAAGTTTTCTGAACCAATTAACATGGGTTATCCGATCAATACTCCTGACGATGATGTATTTTTTGTAACATCTCCGGATGGCAAACGAGGCTATTTTTCTTCAGCCGCAGAAGGAGGCAAAGGAGAAAAAGATATTTATAAAATGTTTATTCCTGATGCTAAAGAAAAACCTTTGGTATTGTTTAAAGGATCTATTTTGCCAGCTGATGGAGAGAAATTACCTGATGATTTAGAAGTGATTGTTACTAATAAAGAAACAGGTGAAATTGTTGGTAGATACAGACCAAAATCAAATGGTTCTTTTACCACAATTTTAGCGCCTAATAAAAATTATAATTTTTCATATCAGGCAAAGGGAGAGGAGTTTTATAACGAAGATTTATTTGTTACTAGCGATATTGCTTATCAGGAAATTAAAAAAGAAATTAATTTAGAACCTGTTTCATTACTTGGAACAATTAAAACGAAAGATAAAGGCATTCGTTTAACTACTGTCGTTTTAAACAATTCTAAAGAAAAACTACCTGTATCTAACGCAAAAGTTGTTCTTACTGAAAAAGATGGTGCTGAAACAATTTTGGTTACAGACGCCGAAGGTAAAATTACAGGATCAAATTTAGTCCCTGAGAAAACGTATAATGTATATGCCGAAGCTGATGGCAAAAAATCTTTGGTTAGTACATTTAATACAGTTGGTGTGAAAAATGGTAAATCTATAACACAGGTTGTTTATATGGATGCAAAACCAGTTAAAGATAAACCAAGTACTAATGATGCTAATGAAAATACAGGATCTAAGCCTAAACCTAATGTAGCTTGTGGTTCACCTGTAACTTTCAAACAAAATTTTGGATATAATGTAAACGAAATTGAAGAAGCTAAAGATTGGGAAGTTTTAATAGATGCTATTATTAGCAAAACAAAAGACTGCGTTCCAACTGTAAAAATCATGTCGAGTGCCTCTCAGGTGCCTACTAAAGCATTTAGTGATGGCAATAAAGGGTTGGCGACATCAAGAGCTGATAAGATGGAAGAGAAAATAAAAGCTGCGGTTACAGCTAAAGGGGGAGATGCTAGTAAGATTGAATTTAAAAAGATTTCAGCTGTAAGAGGGCCTTCTTATGAGTCTGACTATCAAAATACTAAAAAATATGGCCCTTTCCAGTATGTTAAAGTAATAGCAAGATAATTTTAACTCATATATTAAAAAACACCGGGCTTTTATAGTTCGGTGTTTTTGTTTTAATACCTTTGTGGGCTATGCAACAAGAGTGGTTTTTTTCCTGGTTTAATACACCTTATTATCATATCCTTTATCGTAATAGAGACTATTCGGAAGCTTCTGTCTTTATAGATAATATAATACAGTTTTTAAAATTAAAAACAAATGCTGTATGTTGGGATTTATGCTGCGGTAAAGGAAGACATAGTATTTATTTGAATAAAAAAGGATATTCTGTTATTGGAACAGATTTGTCTGAACAAAGTATTTTGGAGGCAAGTAAAAACTCAAATGATTCATTGGAATTTTACCAACATGACATGCGAAAATTATTTCGCACAAATTACTTTGATATTGTATTTAATGTATTTACGAGTTTTGGATATTTCGAAAAAAGAGAAGACGATTTACATGTATTTGATTCCGTTCAAAAAAGCTTAAAACCAAATGGATTATTTGTATTTGATTATTTGAATTCCGAATATGTAAAAAATCAAATGATTGAATGTGATGTTAAAATAATAGAAGGAATTACTTTTAACGTTTCTAAAAAAATTGAAAATAGTACTATTATAAAAAGCATCGACTTTAAAGATAAAGGGCAGAATTTTCAGTTTGAAGAACGGGTAAAATTATTTGATAAAGTATATTTTGAAGGTTTGGCAAAAGACTGTAATTTAACCATCTTAAATACTTTTGGTAATTATCAGTTACAAGAATTTGATAAGAAAACTTCTCCACGTTTAATTTTAGTACTGCAAAAAAAATGAGTCTTTGGCTATTAACGATATTATTGTCTTTGCCTGTATTAATTACAGGATTTATATTCTTGTCTTTAAAAATTAAGACACAAAACTTGCGCTTTTTATTAGCTTTTAGTGCGGCTTATTTATTTTCTATATCAGTAACGCATTTATTGCCAGAATGCTATGAAGGCACGAATACAAAAACGATTGGCTTATTTATTTTAGTTGGTTTTTTTATCCAAATATTATTAGAATATTTCAGTACAGGAATTGAACATGGTCACACGCACGCACATTCTCACTCTTGTGAAAAGCATTTGCCATTAGGTATGATTATGGGGCTGTATTTACATTCTTTATTAGAAGGCTTGCCTATTTATCAAAGTGGAATTATTGAAACACATTCGCAAGCTGTTTTGTCAACACAAGAGTCTTTGGTATTTGGTATTACCATTCATAATATCCCTATTGCGATCGCTTTTGTAACATTGTTGTTAGAACATAAAACTTCTAAACTCAAAACAGTATTGTTATTATTGGGTTTTGCTTTAATGGCACCTTTGGGTTGTTTAATTAGTTATGTATTGAATTCATTTGGAGTTCAAAATTATGATGGGTTCTTAAAATTATCATTTGCTGTAGTGATTGGTATTTTTCTTCACATTTCAACGGCTATTATGTTTGAAACGGGAGAAAATCATAAATATAATCTCGCTAAAATTATGTCGATGATTGCAGGCGTATTTTTAGCTGCATTAATTAGTTAGTCATGGAAAGTAACGATACACTATTTATAGATGTTATTGTTCCGCTATCTGTAGCTAATAAATTCACGTACCGTATACCAAAAGAAATGAATGAGTTTATTGCTGTTGGTAAACGCGTGATTGTTCAATTTGGAAAATCTAAATTCTATACAGGCATTGTTTATGCTGTTCACACAAATCCTCCAAAAGACTATGCGGCTAAATATATCGAAACGATATTAGATGACGAGCCAATTGTTACAACATCTCAATTACAATTGTGGGATTGGATTTCGCACTACTACGTTTGTAATCCAGGCGATGTTATGAATGCGGCTTTGCCAAGTGGTTTAAAATTAAGTAGTACGTCGCATATTACCATTAATCCAGATTTTAGTTTGGATGAAATGCCTTATGATTATTTTACAGAAAAAGAACACACCGTTTTAGAAGCTTTAATGGTAAATGCCTCTTTAAGTTTTGAAGACGTGAGTGTGATGTTGTCTCTAAAAACAGTTCAAATTTTTATTAGTAAACTAATTAAAAAAGGAGCGATTGTTATTTACGAGGAGATTAAAGATAAATACAAACCAAAGCTCGTTGATTATATTGGTGTTAATCCAACCTTATTAAATAACGAATTGCAATTAAAAGAAGTGTTGGATACACTTGAGAAAAAAGCATTTAAACAAGCTGAGGTTTTATTATCTGTTTTACATTTATTAAAAGCGGATGAAACTGCTAAACAATTAGGTTTAGTTAAGAAATCATTTCTGTTAAAGTCTTTTGATACGGCTGTTATTAAAAGTTTAGTGAAAAAAGAAATTTTCATAGAAACCGAATTAGAAACAAGCCGTTTGTTATTTGATAATAAAGAAAAAATAAGCAAGATTTTAAATGATTTTCAAGTACAAGCGGTAAAAGAAATTGAGCAGCAATTTGAAACCAAACAAACTGTTTTATTGCACGGTGTTACCGGTTCTGGTAAAACAGAAATTTATTCTGAGCTAATTAATAAAACTATTGCCCAAGGAAAACAAGTATTGTATTTGGTCCCTGAAATTGCTTTAACAACTCAACTAATTAATCGTATTAGAGCGGTGTTTGGAAATTCGGTTGGCATTTATCATTCTAAGTTTAGTGAGAACGAGCGGGTTGAGATTTGGAACTCTATTTTACATGAAGGTGATGATAAATTAGAGGCTAAACATTTTAATATTGTTTTAGGAACACGCTCTGCTTTATTTTTACCTTTTAATAATTTGGGATTAATTATTATTGATGAGGAACATGACAATTCTTATAAACAACAAGATCCAGCGCCTCGTTACCATGCGCGTGATGCAGCCATGTATTTAGCCAATCTGCATAAAGCAAAAGTGCTATTAGGGACAGCAACGCCATCGTTCGAAAGTTACTATAACGCACTTCATAATAAATTTGGTTTGGTGCGTATTGCCGAACGTCATGGTAATGCTAGCTTACCAACTACTGTGGTGTGCGACTTAAAAAAAGAAAATCAACAACATCAAAATAAAGGCATTTTTTCACATCAATTAGTAACAGCTATTACTCAAGCGCTTGCTAAAAAAGAGCAAGTAATTTTATTTCAAAATCGAAGAGGTTTTGCGCCTTACACAGAATGTACGAGTTGCAATTGGATTCCGCATTGCACACATTGCGATGTGGCTTTGATTTACCATAAGCAAACCAATAAGTTAAGTTGCCATTATTGTGGTTATACCATGCAACCACCAACGAGTTGTGGTGCTTGTGGCAATAACAATTTAAAATACAAAGGTTTTGGTACAGAGAAGATAGAAGAAGAAATTGAAATATTATTTCCATCAGCTAAAGTAGCACGCATGGATTTAGATACCACACGTAGCAAATATGCCTACAAACAATTGATTGACGAGTTTGAATTAGGAAACATTGATATTTTGGTAGGAACACAAATGGTAACTAAAGGTTTGGATTTCGATAATGTAAGCGTAGTTGGAGTATTAAATGTAGATAGCGTTTTAAATTTTCCTGATTTTCGTTCCTACGAAAAAGCATATCAGTTAATTGTGCAAGTAAGTGGTAGGGCAGGACGTAAAGATAAAAAAGGCACTGTGTATGTGCAAACTAATCAGCCCGAACATGCAGTGATTAATCATGTGTTGGCTGATAATTATTTGCAGTTTTATCAATCACAAATTAACGAACGTGAGCAATTCCATTATCCACCGTTTACTCGGGTTATAGAATTATCAGTCGTTTCAAAAGATGTGGTGGTTGTTAATGATATTGCCCAACAATTGGCTAATCAACTCAAGCCTTTATTTGGTGGTATGATGCTGGGACCTGAATTTCCTTTAGTAGCTAAAATAAAAGATCAATATCACAAACGTATTCTCCTAAAAATAAACCGCGAATATTCTCCAACACAGGTGCGTAATTTATTGAAACAGGAAATAGATACTTTGCAATACAACAATAAAAAATCTATTTATAGGTTGCAGGTAGATGCGGATCCGGTTTAGGGTGCAACTACTTCTTGGGTAATTTATAGCCAATTTTAGGCCGAGGTTTTTCAACCTCTTTTTTATCGAGTAATTCGTCCAAATATCTGAAAACAACTTCTATGTTTTTAGTATTATTCTCTGTTCGCTTGTCTAATTTGCTAATAGCAATTAGTATTTCG
>JAEUTR010000109.1 GCA_016787365.1 Bacteroidia bacterium | reverse complement strand
TTTACTACTTGGTAGTTTCCGGGAGTTGAAATTGTTATTGATGAACTTGTAGCTCCTGTATTCCATACACCGCCAGTATTTCCATTTAAAGTAATATTGCTTCCAGGACAAATGCTTGTGCCGCCTGCTGCAACAATGGTTGATGTAACAACGCCTGTACTTGCTGTATTAACAACTAATGTAAGAGTAGGGGACAATGTTGTTCCGCATTCATTAGTCATTTCGCAAAACCATGTTCCTGCATCAGTTAATGCTATTTGATTAAACTGTAAGGTTGATGTAGTTTGTGTAGACACGGGATTTCCATTATGTTTCCAAACAATTGCTGTGGCATTATCGCAATGAAAATCATATTTAAAAAAACTGTTAGCGCAAAGGCTATAGTTATACGAAGCATTTATTTTATATGCTGGTTTTCGGCATAATTCTATAATTGGATTTGGATTTAAAACTGAATTAAACCTTCCTGCTGGTCGGGTTTGATTTGTTGAAGTATTATATTCAAATAAACCTAGCTGCGATGTACCATACAATTTACCATTTTTTGAAGATTTTAACCAAATGGAGCCTAATATACCAATATCCATTATCGAACTATTCTGAATAAAGTCAAACTTTTTACTGTAAACATTGGCAGTTGGATCATACTCGTAAATAATACCAGAGCCATTTGGGTAATTTTGATAGGGTGTTCCTCCGTATGTGG
Organism: Bacteroidia bacterium; assembly: GCA_016787365.1. Classification (GTDB taxonomy): domain Bacteria; phylum Bacteroidota; class Bacteroidia; order B-17B0; family Aurantibacillaceae; genus UBA4416. The sequence goes on along the minus strand of JAEUTR010000109.1, from coordinate 2,511 downwards.
TACCATATAATTTCCCGTTATTAGCTGTTATTATGTAGCCATAAGGGTAACCGCCATTAACACCTCCCGAAAAAGCATGTTTTTGGTTATACCCATTGGTAGCAGGGTCAAATTCATAGATAACACCATCACCATTGAAGGTAGCTGTTCCATTAGGTCCACCCCAACGAGTTGAACCATATAGCTTTCCTCCAGCTTCTGCTAAATTACTTTCCGGAAGCCTTCCGTTAATACTTGAACAAGGAAAAGGACGAATAAAGCTGAATGCATTAGTTGAAGGATTTATGCGGATAACAGAACCTAACAAACCCCAACTTGGGTGAGAGCTAGTTGCACATGAAGAGTAACCTGCAGTTGTACCATAAACAAATCCGTTTGAAGCTTTGTATAATTCGCCGGTATAATAGGTATTGAAATTATCGCCTGGTGCCGATGGTGTTGTCCAGGAAGGAAGCATAACAACCGGAGTAAGGCTGTTGGTTGCCAATGCATAAGAAAGAATATATCTTGGAGATGATCCACTTACAGCACCGAAGGGTTTAGAAACATTAAATACACACCATAATTTTCCGGACGATACTTCCAATATTTTCATTGTTGAAGGAGCTCTAAATCCAGTAGGATATTGTGGATTGGTTGCATTGAAATGTTCGATCGTTTTAAAGCTATCAATCACCGGATCATATTCATATAACGTTCCTCCTTCAGTAGTAATAGTTGTACTATTTGGACCCGGAATAGGAACAACTCCTTGACCACCAAGCGTAGTCATTCCGTATAATTTTCCGTTTGAAGCTTGGATGACTGGCCCGGGTGTTTTTCCATCAACAGTTTCATTAAAATGATGAACGATTATAAGATTATCTCCTATCGAATCAGTTCTATAAATGTAGCCGCAATTATACTGGCCACCATCTTTTACCGTTCCCCAAATGGTGTTTTGCGAATATGAAATTGTACTAATTGATAATAAGAGTATAATTATAAGGAAATTTTTCATGGTCAGGAATTTAAGTGCAATTATTTACCTACCAAAATTGAACCAAAAACGAGAGGTTAACAAATTAGCTGCAAAAATTATACACAGTCAAATTAAAAAAGGCTGTAAACATTACAGCCTTTGATTATTAAATATAATTTTTGTTAGTTTAAAACAGCCAACTGCTCTTCCAAGGTCTTAATTTTTGATAAAGCATCGCTTTCTTTTTTGCGTTCGCTGGCAATAATTTCAGGCTTCGCATTCGCTACAAACTTTTCGTTTGATAATTTAATTTGTACCGATTTTAAGAAACCTTTGTTGTATTCTAATTCTTTAGTTAAACGCTCAATTTCATCTTCCTTGTTTAAATTCATAGCTAAAGGAATATAAAACTCAGTGGTTTTAATTTGAAAAGAGAAAGCACCTTCTACTTTTTCTTTAGTATATGAGAAAGCAGATAAGTTAGCTAACTTAATAATAGTGCTATCAAAGTAAGAACGAGTCGCTTCTGATTTTTCAATTACTTCTAATTTTTCTTTAGGAGATAATTGTTTTTGTGCACGTACATTACGAACCATAGCAACAAGCTCTTTACTAACTTCAAATTCTTCTAATTGTTTTTTATCTAAATCTGATTTAACCGTTGGCCATTCAGCAACAATAATACAATCTTTTGTATCGCGCTCTTTTATTAAATGCCAAATCTCTTCTGTAATAAATGGCATCCATGGATGCATGATTTTTAATAAAGATTCTAAATAACCAATGGTTGCATCATAAGTCGCTTTATCAATGGGTTGTGCTTTTCCACCTACAAATTCTGGTTTAATCGCTTCTAAATACCAAGCACAGAAATCATCCCACACTAATTTGTATGTGGTCATCAATGCATCACTCATTCTATATTTAGAATAATGATCATTAATGATTTCTAATTGCTCTGACAATTTATTATCAAACCAAGTAATCGCTGCTTTTTGCGCATCTGATTGTTGCACTTCGACTCCGCTCAGTGTGACATCAGCTATTTCAAATCCAGCAATTAATCTGAAAGCATTCCAAACTTTATTAGCGAAATTACGTCCTTGCTCACAATAGCTTTCATCAAACATTAAATCATTACCGGCAGGCGAGCATAATAACATACCAACACGTACACCATCCGCACCATATTTTGCAATCAAATCTAATGGGTCGGGAGAGTTACCTAAACTCTTACTCATTTTACGACCTAATTTATCTCTTACAATGCCAGTTAAATAAACGTTAGTAAATGGTTTTTCCTGCATCCATTCATAACCGGCAATAGCCATGCGCGCTACCCAAAAGAATAAAATTTCTGGAGCCGTTACTAAATCATTTGTTGGATAATAATATTTTAAATCTTCGTTAGCATTTGCTTTTCCATTTCTAATAACCGCTGGGTCAAATACGGTGATTGGCCATAACCAAGAAGAGAACCATGTATCTAAAACATCTTCATCTTGCTTAATATCTTCAATTCGTAATTCCGAATTCGTAATTCGTAATTT
>JAEUTR010000076.1 GCA_016787365.1 Bacteroidia bacterium | reverse complement strand
CAGTATTTAAAGAATCTTTTGAGGATTTGCCAATTTATTTTGATACCTCTAAGCCACCTGATTTCATTAGTGCTTTAGAAAAGTTATATACTATAGATATATCAGATTTAGATGTTGAAAAACTTAAACAGAAATATAGTTTTGATGAATCTGTTTCTTTAATTTTAAAAACTTTGAAAGAATTATAGAAATTGAAGGTAGCGGTAGTGCACGATTGGTTTAACGAAATTGGCGGAGCTGAGAAGGTGGTGCGTGAAATTTTGTTGTGTTTTCCGGATGCTGATGTGTTTAGTTTAATAGATTTTTATGATGAACAGAAAAGAGATAAATATCTTTTAGGTAAAAAAGCAAAAACTAGTTTTATTCAATATATTCCTTTCTCTAAAAAATTTTATCGATTTTTATTCCCACTCTTTCCAAAAGCGGTTGAAAGTTTGGATTTATCATCATATGACCTAATTATTTCTTCTTCAAGCTCAGTTGCTAAAGGAATTCAAAAAACAAAATCACAACTACATATTTGTTATTGTCACAGTCCGGTTCGTTATGCTTGGGATTTACGTCAGGATTATTTAAGCGTGATGAAAAATCCTGTTTCAAAATTCATATTTAATTATTTTTTAAATAGACTTCAAAAATGGGATTTGAAAGCAAATGAACGAGTTGATTTTTTTATTGCGAATTCACAAAATGTAAAAGACAGAATTAAAAAAAATTATAATCGAGAGGCCGTTGTTATCTATCCTCCTGTAAATGTGGATAGCTTTGAAATTACAAATGCAAAAGATGATTACTATTTTACAGTTTCACGCTTAGTATCTTACAAAAAAACAGAGCAAATTATAAAAGCTTTTGCCAAATTCCCCCACTTAAAATTAGTGGTAGCAGGTGATGGTCCTAATAAAAGGAGAATACATAAAATTGCAAGTGGTAATGTTGAAATATTAGGATATATATCTCCAGAACTTTTAAGGGAAAAAATAAAACATGCTAAAGCTTTTGTAGCCAATGCTAATGAAGATTTTGGAATTACTGTAGTTGAAGCCCAATCTTCAGGAACGCCTATTATAGTGCCATTTATAGGTGGATACAAAGAAACCGTGAATGAAAGTGTGGGGCAATTTTTTGAAAAGCAAACAAAAGAAGATATTGAAAAAGCTATTGCTTTATTTGAGTCACAAAAAAAAGTATATAAACAAGAAGATTTTATAAAAAATACAGAGCGCTTTGATAAAAAGCATTTTCAAAAAGAATTTCTGGCATTTGTTGAACAATCTTACAAAGAATTTTCAATAAATGAGCATAAGTAAAAAATATAATGTTTTTGCACTGAAGCAATTTCTTTTTTTGATGTTGTTTGCTTTTCCTGTTCTGCCTTTAAAATTTTCAAATAGTATTTTAATAGCTTTTTGTGTGTTGGTTTTATTTTTAATATTAAATGAAAAACCAAAACTTGTATTCAGCGATTATAAATTTTATTTACTATTTGTTGCGCTATTTATGCCTTATCTTATTGAGTATTTAATGCATCATAATGATAAAGGAATGCAACTTGAAATTGAAAAGAAGTTATTGTTTTGTGTAGCTCCGGTGTTTTTTTATTTGAATTCGTTACTCAGTAAAAAACCTGAAATTAAAACAGCAATTTGGATTTATATTTTGTCCATTTCTATTTTATCGGTTATTTCTGTTTTCTATTTATTGGCTAATACACTATTATTTTCCGAAGTAGGATATCAAAATGGAGCTTTTGAACTGAGAACTGTTTTCGAGAACTTTTCAGGATTACATCCTACTTATTATGGATTGTTTTCAATAACTGCTAGCCTTTGGATAATTTATTATTTTCAATACTATTCTAAAAAATATAAAATACTTTTAGTAATTG
>JAEUTR010000056.1 GCA_016787365.1 Bacteroidia bacterium | reverse complement strand
ATCTCTTCCGCGCAAATTTTAATTAAATCTTTTTCAATCTCGTGTGTCCCAGCAAAAAAATCCTCGTGTTCATCACCTAATGTATGAACACCAATGTGATTTGGATTTGCAATTAAAGTTGACAAAAATGGAGCATCCTTTAAGAAGGGTGCGTCATCATAAAAGATATCCGTATCTAAAAAAGTACCTGGGATTCCCAAAATATTTTCGGTACGGTAGTTTGTATTTTTACTTAAAGCATCAAATACTTTGCGTTTTATTAATGAATATGAATATTTTTCCCAGAACATAATTAATTAACTAATGACATTTTTTTGGAGAACATTTAATGATTGACTTTCCATTAGTAGGTTTCTCACAACATGATACTTTATGCGTTTCTTTTTCGAATTGAGGACTTAGATAAGGAATTCCTAAATTCATACCTCTTATAATTAACAAAACGGCCATCATTGACACTACATAAGGCATTGCCTGACGAATATGATTGCGATATTTTACTGTTATAAATTGCCCTAAAAAAGCCACTGCATACATTACTGGAACTGTACCGATACCAAAATAAAACATGAACTCTGCGCCTTTTATATAATGTCCAGTTGCAATCGCTCCTGCAATTCCTAAATAAACTAGTCCGCAAGGCAATAAGCCATTTAATAAACCAATAAAAAATAAAAAGTGTAATCCTTTTTTATTAAATAAATTACCTAATTGCAATTTGACAGAATTAATAAAAGAATAGATAAACCCTAATCCTTTGGCTGTATTTAATGCTTTTACATTAGTTAAAATAACAGATAATAAAAGAAGAACGCCAATAACAATAGAAAGTATTTGTTGAAATCCACCTAAGAAAAAAGATTGTCCTAATAAACCAAATACAACTCCTAAGAAAGTGTATGTAGCAACTCTTCCTAAATTATATAAAAAAATTCCTAAGTATTTTTTTAAAGGAGAATATTGATGGACAGGAAGCGCTAATGCAATAGGGCCACACATACCAATACAATGGAAACTACCTAAGAGACCTAATGATATGGCGGCGATAATGAGTTCCATTTTTAATTTATAAAAATCACTTCTTCTTTAAAGTAGTTTTTTTGATTACTTGTCCAAGATAATTGCAATTTATAAGCGCCATGAATTAATTCCTTAGCTTCAATAATTTGCTCATTATTCACAAAATTCATTTTAAAAGATAAATCCTTACTGGAATCTGAAGGGCGAAAAAATGTCGCAGTTCCATTAAAGTCATTGCTTAACAATGCTGAATCAATTTTCAAAATGACAGTATTTCCATTGATAACATGTGAAATACTCGCTCCAGATAAAGATTTCTCGTTATTAGTAGCATTAATTTTTTGCTGAAAATTAATTTCCTGAGCATAGTAATCAGTACTTACTAACTCTACTTTTTGTCCGTAGCTCATAAACACTAATGTTAATATTAAGCCAACAAAACTTAAATACAAGACTACTATTTTACCTCCAAAATTCATGATATTTAATTTTAATGATTATTAAATTTAATAGGTCCTAAAAAATTTGTTTTAACTGTTTTAATTTTCTTTCCGTGAGAATAAACACCAATTTCTAATTTCACTTTTCGTTCAACTAGATCTTTTTTATTCAAGTACACAAAAAACTCTCCCATGGTAACCGCTTCAGGCTTCACTTGAATATCTTTACCAATTAATTGAATTTTATAGTCTTTAAAGTTTTCCACTTTCAATTCAACTGGCAATGCTTCACGGGTTTTGTTTACCAATTTAATTGTAAATAAATTACTTAATTGATCGTTAGGTTGCTCTTGATACAGCATTCCCTTAGCTCTTAAAATAGTAGCGTCATAATCAGAACGAGTCGTTAATAAAACCGTTTCTACACCAATTAATACTAACAATACTGCCGTGTAGGCTTTCATTCTGGTGGTAAAAGCTAACTTCACTTTATCTTTAATACCGTTTTCAGAATCATAACGAATTAATCCTTTCTCTAATCCAACGCTATCCATCATGTGATCACAAGCATCAATACAAGCCGTGCAACTAATACATTCTAATTGCGTTCCATTTCTGATATCTATTCCTGTAGGGCAAACTTTTACACACAAATTACAATCAATACAATCTCCTCCAGTTCTAACTTCATTCTTTTTAAAATGGTGTCTTTCTTCTCCTCTCACGTAATCATACGCAACTACCACAGAGTTTTTATCCAACAGCACACCTTGCATTCTTCCGTATGGACAAACAATTAAACAAACTTGCTCTCTAAACCACCAGTACACAAAAAAGAAAACAGTTGTAAATAATACAATACCTAAAAATGCGCCTATTCTATCCCCTATGTTACTTAAAATATTATATACATGATCAATACTAATTACATAACTTAATAACGTAAGCACAATCACAAAAGAAATGCTATAAAAAGCTAAGAATTTTAATACTCTCTTTTTGATTTTATCGACATTCCAAGGTGCTTTTTTTAAGGCTTTTTGATAATTTGCATCGCCATCAATCCAATACTCAATTTTACGGAATATCATTTCCATGAAAATGGTTTGTGGACAAGCCCATCCGCAAAATAATCGCCCAAAAACTACTGTAAATAAGGCAATAAAAACGATAAAGATGAGCATTCCCAATCCAAAGATGAAAAAATCCTGAGCCCAAAAAATAGAGCCAAATAAAATAAATTTTTTCTCGGGAACATTAAAAAGAAATAACGGTTCTCCGTTGTATTTAATAAAAGGAACAGAGAAAAATACTATTAAATAAAACCATGTAAAATAGGTTCTTAAATCATAGTATTTTCCGAAGGGTTTAGTAGGATATACAAATGCCCGGTTTCCGTCCTCATTAATTGTTGAAATATGATCTCTAAAAGATTCGTCGTGATTATCGTTTTGTTTATTTCCTTGAGTATCCATATTAATTGTAGTATTTAAACTTGATAACGTGCAGACTTATCTTTTAAAGATATTTCTATTTCTTAGCAGTAGCAACAGTTGTTGTAACAGCCGCTTTTAAACTATCGGCTTTAATCTGAACATTTAAAGTATCTCCAACTACAGCAGTTGAATCACTTACAGGAGCAGCCCCACCTTCCACATATAAATCACCTTGAGCAGCTTTTCCGTTTGGAGGATTTGTCCCTCTTAATGATTTAATAAAAGATGTTACTTGTGCTATTTGCATTGGAGATAAGTCTTCTTTCCAAGATTTCATTCCTTTTTCAACCCAACCATATTTAATTGATTTAAAAATATCTTGAACGCTTCCACCGTGTATCCAATAATCATCTGCAAAGTTAGGACCTACAGTTCCTTCTCCTAATTGACCGTGACAAGCAGCGCAATTTGCAATAAATACCGTTTTCCCCGCTTCAATATCAGAAGCATCTGTTAATAATTTAACTGTACTTTCATCCACATTGTTAGCGGAAGTCTTCATAAACTCTTCAACCTCTAACTTAGCTTGTGCAATTTCTTTTTCGTATTCTTTTCCTTGTAAATCACCCGTGCCGATAACATGATAATTTATTAAATATACAATAGCTACTACAATGGTTAAATAGAAGCCGTATTTCCACCAAGGTGGCAAGTTGTTGTCTAATTCTTTAATTCCATCATAATCGTGATCTAACATAATACTATCTTCTTCCTCAATAGCAACAGCATCTGTTAGACTCAGCATTAGTTTAGATTCCACTTTTTTAACTTTTGCAGCAGTTTCAACAACGGTATAAGTTTTTACTAAAAAGTTAAACTGATAAATAATTAAACCCAATACAATGAGTTCCAAAAACACAATTGCCAACATAAAATAAAATGTAAATTGGTCTAATCCACCAATTCTTCCATCATTAACTTTTGCAATTGCAGCAACTTTCTCCTGAGACATCATGGATAAAGACGACAATAATAAAACAACTGATGTTACATTTTTAACAGTTGAAGAGTCTTCACTTTTTTTATTTGCATATTTAGTAGTTAAATAATCACTATCCGCAATATTTTTAAAAACACTACTAAATGCTACAATTACAATCGCTAAAACGATAATAGTAACTAACAGTGTTAAAAACAATACGTTTGAAAAATAAGATGAACTCTCCTTGGTTGTTTGTTGCTGACAAAAACCCACTGCCGGAATTAACATTGCTACAGCAAGTGTTTTTATTTTATTAAAATTATTCATAAGCATAGATTAGTTAGTTTCGTTATCGTTAATTGGAAGATTACTTAATTTTTCGAAATGTTTTTTATTTCCTTTAATTACATAGAGAGTAACTAAACCAAAAAACACGACAAATATTAATAAAGATATGAGTGGATAAATCCCAATTCCGGTGATACTCTCCAAATAGTTTTTAAATTTCATGGCAAATATTTTAAATGTTCTTAATTATTTTTGTGCTTTTAAACCTTCCGTTTTAATATCCTTTCCTAAGCGTTGTAAGTAAGATATTAATGCTACAATTTCTCTATCCGGTAAGGTTTCAATACCATCTTTTTTAAGATTAGCCGTAATTTCTTTGGCTTGGGCTTCCATATCTTTAATCGCAATTTTATCATAACCTTCAGGATAAGGAACACCTAAACGTTGCATTGCTTTTATTTTTGATATAGTTGAATTTGCATCTAATTGATCTTCTAACAACCAAGGGTATTGAGGCATTACTGAGCCCGGAGACATTGATGTTGGATCCATCATGTGATTATAGTGCCAGCTATCAGGATATTTTCCACCTAAACGAGCTAAATCCGGACCTGTACGTTTAGAACCCCATTGAAATGGATGATCATATACGAATTCGCCTGCTTTTGAATATTCACCATAACGAGCAGTTTCACTTCTGAAAGGACGAACCATTTGTGAGTGGCAAGTATAACAACCTTCACGTATATAAATATCTCTACCTTGTAACTCTAATGGTGTATATGGTTTAACACTAGCTATAGTTGGAATATTTGATTTCACTAAGAATACTGGAACAAACTCAATAATACCACCAATCGCTACAACAACTAAACTTACAATTAACATTTGAATTGGTTTACGCTCAATCCAACGGTGCCAGTGATCTTTAGAGTGAGATTGATATTCTCCAACTAATGCAGGAGCTTGATCTTCTTCAATTTCTAAGAACGTACCAACTTTAATTGTTTTAATTAAATTGTATGTCATTAAGATAGCACCTACTAAGAATAATGCACCACCAACTGAACGAGCAATATAGAAAGGAATCATCTTAGTAACTGTATCCATAAACTGCCATTTTAATTGACCTTCTGGAGTAAAATCTTTCCACATAGATGATTGCATGAAACCTGCCCAATACATTGGAACGGCATATAATACAATACCTAAAGTTCCAATCCAGAAATGCATGTTAGCTAGTTTTTCAGAATATAATTTTGTTTGGAATAATCTTGGTATTAACCAATATAAGATACCAAATGTCATAAAACCATTCCATCCTAATGCACCTACGTGAACATGAGCTACAATCCAATCAGTATAATGCGCAATCGCATTTACATTCTTTAAAGATAACATTGGACCTTCGAAAGTAGCCATACCATATGCTGTTACAGCAACTACTAAGAATTTTAAACCTACGTTATCACGAACTCTATCCCAAGCACCACGAAGTGTTAATAAACCATTGATCATACCTCCCCAAGATGGCGCAATTAACATCACAGAGAAAACAACACCTAAAGATTGTGCCCAATCAGGAACAGAAGTGTATAATAAATGGTGAGGACCAGCCCAGATGTATAAGAAAATTAATGCCCAGAAGTGGATAATAGATAAACGGTATGAATAAACCGGACGTTGAGCAATTTTAGGTAAGAAATAATACATTAAACCTAAATATGGCGTAGTTAAGAAGAACGCTACTGCATTATGTCCGTACCACCATTGTACTAAAGCATCTTGAACACCAGCATACCAAGAGTATGATTTCCAGAAAGAAACAGGAATTTCAATAGAGTTAACAATATGTAACATAGCAACCGTTACAAACGTTGCTATGTAAAACCAAATAGCAACATACAAATGGCGCTCACGACGACGAATAATTGTACCGAACATATTCCAGCCAAATACGACCCACACTAATGTGATTAAAATATCAATTGGCCATTCTAATTCAGCATATTCTTTACCTGTTGTTTTACCTAACACTAAAGTTAAGGCAGCCAATACAATAATTAATTGCCAACCCCAAAAATGGATTTTACTTAATAAATCACTAAACATGCGAGCCTTTAATAAACGTTGTAACGAATAATAAACACCCATGAAAATACCATTACCTACAAAAGCAAAAATCACGGCGTTAGTGTGTAACGGACGTAAACGACCAAACGTGGTGTAAGGTAAATTTAAATTTGCTGCGGGTAAATACAATTGTATAGCGGCTATTAAACCTACTAACATTCCTACTAAACCCCAAAGAATGGTTGCGTAGGCAAACATCTTTACTGTTTTGTTGTCGTACTGAAATTTTTGAAGTTCCATATTATTTTGTTTTTTTGGTTTTGTTGTTTGTTTCTTGTTTATTTTCTTGAATCGTTGTATTATCAAATAACATCCTTACCGAGGGCGTGTAATCATCTTCATACTGATTACTTCTCACCGACCAAATAAAGGCTATTAAAAACCCTATTGCTAGTAATAAACTGGCTCCTATCATTATAAAAATTGCGCTCATATTGGCCGTAAAATTAGGTTTGTTAACATTTTTTATACCTGACTATTATCATTACTAATAATGACTTTTATCAGGTGATAATTTTTTTAATTTTAATTCGTATAGAGAACTTAATCCTGTAGTTAACAATACAATACTTATTGAACTGATTGGCATTAAGATAGCTGCAATAACAGGCTCTAAATCACCCTGTACGGCAAAAAATAATCCAACAAAATTGTAAAGGATAGACAAAACAAAACTTGCGAAAATGATTGTTTTTTGTCGTCGACAGTAATTTATAAGTTCTTTTAATAGACCAAAGTTTTTTCCAGATAAAACAGCATCACATGCCGGAGAAAAATTATTGGTATCATCGCTAATTGCTATACCAACATCACTTTGTTTTAAAGCCCCCGCATCATTCAATCCATCACCAATCATTAATACTTTTTTACTATTATTTTGAAGTTGTTTAATGAAATTTAATTTATCCTCAGGTTTTTGCTCAAACAACATCTCTGTTTTATTTCCAAAAATGTTTTTCAAGTAATTT
>JAEUTR010000052.1 GCA_016787365.1 Bacteroidia bacterium | reverse complement strand
TGAAATTTTGGCAAATGACAGCATATACATATTTATTCAAGTAAATGTTAATCCAACAAATTCAAATAGTCCATTAGTTATTCAGGATAAAATTTTATTCAACTTAAATGGCAATCAGCAAAGTGTACTTTTAGAGGCTTGGGGGCAGGATGCATACTATCATTTTCCTAATAAAGCCATACAATATAAAAATGGATTTTTGCCTTATTCTACGGTTTCCGCTAGCACCAATACTACTGTAACTTGGGGAGCAACTGATAATAAACCACATGTTATTTATGGTTGGTTGGTTGTGGACTCTACCCAAAAATTAGTGATTAACCCAGGAATAAAAGTATATTTTCATCAAAATGCCGGTTTATGGGTATACAGATACGGCACTTTACAAGTAAATGGTACTTTGGGAAATGAAGTTGTTTTTCAGGGCGACAGAAGGGAGGCTGATTATGCCGATTTGCCGGGGCAATGGGATAGAATTTGGATTAACGAAGGTCACACGGATAATTATATCAATTATGCCATTATTAAAAATGGCTATATAGGTATACAAGCTGCTATGTATCCGTTTTTTGTTCCTCCTAATACGATTGTATATGATGTTAATGCCCCTAAACATTTAAAAATATCTAATACAGTTATTCGTAATTGCTCTAAATGGGGTATAGCAGCAGAGTCATTTACGGTATGGGGAGCAAATAATGTAATTAGTAATTGTAAAGAATATTGTGCTGTTTTAACCCGAGGAGGCAATTACACCTTTTTACATACAACTTTTGTCAATTATTTTAATCAGGATGGAGGAAGAGCAGGTCAGCCATGTGTACATATAGATAATTATGATGGAACCAATATTTCACCTATTGATAGTATTTATATTGCTAATTCAATCATATATGGAAGCCAAGGGAATGAACTTGAGTTAGATATAAGACAATCAGTAAATTCAGGTCAGAAATGTATTATTAGTCATTCTTTATTAAAAACATCAACTATTACTAATACATTAATTACTACATCTGCTAATATATATAACAGTAATCCTGATTTTGATAATCCTGATATATATAATTTTAAAATTAATGGAGGATCAGCTGCCCGAAACATAGGAAATGCTTCTATCCCTATAATGTACCCATTTTTGGGACTTGACATAATGGGAGCATCAAGAAACAATCCGCCGGATGCAGGAGCTTATAAATATTAAACTTGTATAATGAATACTAAAACGTCGTCTGTTTGCTCATAATCACTTTTCCAGCTATAATAGTTTTTTTCAATAACTTGTTTTAGTTCTTTTGGGGATAATTGATAATTTGTAGCTAAAATATTTCGGAATGCTTTTGTAGTAAATTTTTTTTCTTTTTTTCCTCCAAACTGATCAGCATAACCATCAGTTGAAAGAACAATTGTATCGCCTTTCTGAAGTTGAATTTTATGTAATTCATATGATTGAATTAATGGAACCTGGCCTCCAATAGACATTTTGGTTGCTTTGTATTCTTTAAATTCTCCGCTTTGACTAATAGTATATAATGGTCTGTTAGCACCGGAATAATATAACTCGTTAGTTGTGTTATTTAATAAACAAAATGCAATATCCATTCCATCATTTGTTAATGATGCGCTATCCTGACGAAGAGTAAGTTTAACTAATCTGTTTAACTCGGTAAGTACTTCGTTTGGCAGGTATATTTTTTTAACATTAAATATTTCGTTTAGTAACATGCTGCCAATCATACTGGTAATTGCTCCGGGAACACCATGCCCCGTACAATCTCCTACAGCTACAAGCGAAAAATCATGTACTGCATTTTGTGGCAAATTATTTGAATTGGTTACAGGAAAATTTTTCAATGACACGGCTTCAGCCCAGTAAAAATCACCACTTACAACATCTTTGGGCTTAAAGAATAAATCATAATTTCTCAAAAACGTATCTAATTCGGATGCTTTTGGTATACTAGCTGTTTGAATTCGAAGCGCATAATTTATGCTGTCATTAATTTCCTGATTCTTTACTTCAACTAATTTTTTCTGACGTTCAATTTCTACTTTTTGTTTATGTAAAATAGTATTTGCTTTTTGTTTGGCCCGATAATTTTTAATAGTAACAATAAACATCATGCTAATAATTGCCAATCCAATTAAAAGATAATTTCGTTGTTTGCGTTCTTGCTCCAATTCGGCTTTATTGATTAATTCTTTTGCTTTTGCTTCAGTTTCTATATTTTTCTGAGTTTGTTCAAATTCATAATTTAATTTTAATTCTGTTTGCTTTTTTGTTTCATTTACATCGTATGATAAGTCTGAAAATGTTTTAAAAAGCATATAGCTTTCCAATGCCTCCTTATACTTTTTTTGAATTGTATATATTTCCGACATTTTTTTATGTTGTTGCATAATTGTTTCTTTCGAAACCATATCGGTAGCATATTGCAGGGCTATTTTATAATATTTAAGAGCATTGTTGTAATCTGTTTTATCCTTATACATTGCTCCTAAATATGAATATAAAAGATTTAATCGGATACTATCCTTATTTTTAAGACCTAAATCAAGCGCTTTTAAATAGTTTTTTTCTGCATTTTCAAAATCACCAACTTCGGTATTAAAACTTGCTATGTTTGAATAATCAAATATTAATCCAATTTCATCCTTTAGTTTTAAATGTATTTTTAACGTTTCATTTAAATAGTATTTGGCACTGTCTATTTGTTTTTGCCCTTGAAATGATTTACCTATTTTAAAATAACAAATCGCTAAATCATTTTCTTCTTTGTTTTTATCATTCTTAACAATCAACAATGCTTTTCTATAACACTCCATGGCTTTTAAATGATCTAATGTCCTTTCGTACATTGTTCCCAGATTAATACGTGTTGTAAATATGGTACTGGAATCTTTCAATTCTTCGGATATTTTCATGGCCTCTAATAAATTTAATAAGGCATTAGTAATATCTTCTGTTTTTTTATACTGAATTCCTAAATGTAAATAAGAACTAAGCATTTCTTTTTTATCCCTTATTGAACTGCTTATTTTTAAGGCTTGAGAAAAATTTTCAGAGGCCAATTTATTTTTATTTAACTGCCCGTATATTGTCCCTATTAAATTATAGGCATTAGCTTGTTCTGATAAAACATTGTATTTTTTTGCTATATCTAAAGCTTTATTTCCGATAAT
>JAEUTR010000730.1 GCA_016787365.1 Bacteroidia bacterium | reverse complement strand
AGAAGAACACCATTCATAAGATTTAAGTAAAAAACTAATTATAAATTCTGAATTTAAACTAATATGCACGCAGAATCACAGATAAGAGAGCCTTTGATATTAGGTAATAAAACTTACCGAAACATCACCGATGATATTATTGCACCTATTGAAGGTAAAGCAAACAGATTGTGGTATATTCTATTTACCATCTCTGTATTAGCTTTCATGTGGGGTATCGGATGTTTATCATACACAATTGGCGTTGGTATTGGAGCTTGGGGTTCTAACAACGGTGTTGATTGGGCATGGGATATTACGAACTTCGTATGGTGGATTGGGATTGGTCACGCTGGTACATTAATTTCGGCTGTATTATTATTATTCCGTCAAAAATGGCGTATGGCAATTAACCGTTCGGCTGAAGCGATGACAATCTTTGCGGTATTATGTGCGGCTATCTTCGTAACACTACACACAGGTCGTCCTTGGTTAGATTATATGTTATTCCCTTTACCAAATCAATTTGGTTCTCTATGGCCTAACTTTAATTCACCATTATTATGGGACGTGTTTGCAGTATCAACTTATGCAACGGTATCTATTGTATTCTGGTACATTGGTTTAATTCCTGATTTTGCAATGATTCGTGATAGAGTAGTAAAACCTAGAATGAAAAAAGCATATGCTTTATTATCATTTGGCTGGGGTGGTTCTGTTCGTCACTGGTCTCGTTTTGAAGAAGTGTCTTTAGTATTAGCAGGGTTATCTACTCCATTAGTATTCTCGGTTCACTCCATTGTATCATTTGACTTTGCTACTTCTGTAGTTCCAGGTTGGCATACAACCATTTTCCCTCCATATTTCGTATCTGGTGCTGTATTCTCAGGATTTGCAATGGTATTAACTTTAATGATTATCATCCGTAAAGTTTATAAATTAGAAGCATACTTAACTATCAAACATATCGAGTATATGAACATCGTAATCATCGTTACGGGTTCTATCGTAGGTGTGGCATACTTAACAGAGTTATTTGTAGCTTGGTATTCAGGTGTTGAATGGGAACAATATGCATTCTTAAACAGAGCAACTGGTCCAATGTGGTGGTCTTATGCAGCTATGATGACTTGTAATGTTATCTCTCCTCAATTATTCTGGTTCAAAAAATTACGTACAAATCTAGCTTTTACATTCATTTTATCAATTGTAGTAAATATTGGTATGTGGTTTGAGCGTTTTGTAATTATCGTTCCAACTTTATGTCGTACGTATTTACCATCTACTTGGAACTCTTACTCACCAACATTTATTGACGTTGGTATCTTTGTTGGTACAATTGGAATGTTCTTTACGTTATTCTTATTGTATTCTCGTACTTTCCCAGTAATTGCTCAAGCTGAATTAAAATCAATCTTGAAATCTTCAGGAGAAGAACATAAAAAATTAGCAGCAGATCACGCTCACCACTAATAAGTTAAGAACTAAGATATTAGAAAGAATAATATGGCAACTAAACAAATTATACACGGCATCTACTCAGACGAAGTACCTTTATTAGAGGCATGTACAAAATTACGTGCATCAGGGATTCGTATTAAAGATGTATTTACTCCATTTCCTGTTCATGGAATTGACCCAATTGTAGGTGTACCTCGTACCCGTATCGCCATTTGTGCATTTATTTATGGTATTACAGGTTTATCATTAGCAACATTAATGATGTGGTACATGATGGTACACGATTGGCCAAATGATATTGGA
This sequence comes from Bacteroidia bacterium, assembly GCA_016787365.1. Classification (GTDB taxonomy): domain Bacteria; phylum Bacteroidota; class Bacteroidia; order B-17B0; family Aurantibacillaceae; genus UBA4416. Next base: position 15,203 of record JAEUTR010000730.1, on the reverse strand, counting down.
GGAAAACCAAACTGGAATTATTATTCAAATATTCCTGCTTTTATTCCAATTTCTTTTGAAGCTACAGTATTTTGTGCGGCTCATGGTATGTCGTTAACGTATTTATTACGTTGTTGGTTGGTACCGGGTGCTAAAGCAAAAAATCCGGATCCTCGTACAACTGACGATAAATTCATGATTTATTTAGAGTTAAATGACGAGCAATCTAAAAAAGCTGATGAAATTTTACGTTCTACCGGAGCAGAAGAAGTAAATTACAAAGGCACTATTACAATCGAACCAAAATATTAATTAGATAAACACACTCAATATGAACTTATCATACAAAAATCTTAAACTAGTAGCTTGCGGAACATTCGCAGTGATGTTAGTTGCAGGTTTTACATCATGTGGTAAAAAAGACGTGAACAGTCCAGGTTTTGAATTTATGCCGGACATGTACCGTTCTCCATCTGTAGAATATTACGGAACCCACGTTATTAATGGAGATACATTAAACAATGCTATGTTGCCTGTTGCAGGAACAATTGCAAGAGGTTATATGCCTTATGTTTATCCGAATACTGTACAAGGCTATGAGTCAGCGGGTTTATATTTAAAAAATCCTATCGTATATTCTGAAGCAGTAGAAAAAGAAGGAGAAGTTCTTTATGGAAAATTCTGTGTTCATTGCCATGGTTCAACAGGAGCTGGTGACGGAAAAGTTGGAGCTAAATTACCTGGGCCACCGCCTGCGTATAACACAGCATTAAAAGATTTACCTGCCGGAAAAATTTTCCATTCAATTACATATGGTAAAAACTCAATGGGTTCTCACGCAAGTCAATTAACTCAAGAAGAGCGTTGGAAATTAGTGTATTACGTACAAAAATTACAAGGACCAAAAACTGTAGCAACAGATAGTACAAAAACTGCTGCTCCTGTAGATTCAACAAAGCATTAATTAAGAACGAATTTTTAAATACGACAGAATTTTTTAATATGAACACTGATAAATTAAATTTCGTAGTACCAGCTAAAGCAAAATTGACATCAATGATTTTGATGGCTGTTGGTTTAGTATCTATCATTTGTATGTTTATGTTTGATAAACAACCTGATGATCATCATTATCATGCAACTCGTGCATGGGCAAACGTTTTTGCAGGGTCATTCTTTTTTATGGCTATCGCATTAGCTGCGGCTTTCTTTTTGGGGTTACAATATGCTGCTGAAGCTGGTTGGGCAACCACAATTAAAAGAGTTATAGAGGCTGTAACTTGGTATTTGCCAGTTGGTTTGTCATTTATGTTATTAGTGTTTATTTGCGGACAACTTCATATGAATACAATTTATCCTTGGATGACTGAGGGTATTGCCACTGAGGGTCACGAAAATTACGATGCGGTTATTGCAGGTAAAATTGGATACTTTGGAATTTTCTGGTGGATTCGTACCATTCTATATATGGTAGCATGGGTAATGTTTACCTGGAAATTACGTAAAAATTCAATGGATGCTGATACATTAGGACATGAAGAGGCAAAAGGATTTCATTGGAAAAATGTAAAATTAAGTGCTTGGTTTATGGTTGTATTTGCTGTAACATCTTCTACATCTGCATGGGATTGGATTATGAGTATTGATACACACTGGTTCTCTACTATGATGGGTTGGTATATATTTTCAGGTATGTGGGTAAGTGCAATGATTACAGTTACCATACTAGTTGTATACTTAAAAAAATTAGGTTACTTAGAGTTTGTGACTGAAAGTACCGTACATGATATTGGTAAATGGATGTTTGCTATTTCTTTCTTATGGACATACTTATACTTCTCTCAATTTATGTTAATCTGGTATGCTGATATTCCTGAAGAGGTTGTTTATTTTCAAACTCGTTGGGAATCCTACAAAGCATTAATGTGGACAGTATTATTTGTAAACTTTGCTTTCCCTATGATTATGTTAATGAGCCGCGACTCTAAGAGAAATTATTTTTTCTTAATGTTTGTTGGTATTATTATTTTCATTGGTCACTATTTAGATATCATCATGGTTGTAATGCCCGGAACAGTTGGTCATCACTGGACTGGATTAGGATGGATGGAATTAGGAAATTTCCTATTTTTCTTAGGATTATTTATGTATGTAGTATTAACTAATCTTTCTAAACGCCCTCTAATGGTTAAAAATCACCCATTCTTGGAAGAAAGTGCTCACCACTCATACTAAATAAAACAGAAACAAAGAACTAAATTATTTGATGTGAAAAGTAAGAGTGAAATCTTATAACATCACAAGACAACTAAAAAAAATAAATATCGAGATATGAAATTGTTAATCTTAATCGGACTTGTACTTTTAATCATTGCGGCGCATCAATTAATGCGTGTAGTTGAATTATCGCGCCAATTTAAAAAAGGGCATGAATGGAGTGTGAGTGATACGGACAACTCATTTAACGGAAAAGCAATGTTGCTTTTCGGTTTTTTATTTATTGGCTTTTTCTTTTGGCAAGTAAATCGTTGGAGCGATAATTCTTTACCTGGTGCAGCATCTGAACATGGTTTAAAAGTAGATGCATTATGGGATTACAATATGTATTTAATATCATTTGTATTTGTAATAACCAACGCTTTCTTATTTTATTTCTCATATAAATATGCCGGTAAAAAAGGAGTTAAAGCAACATTCTTTGCTCATGATAACCGTTTAGAAATGCTTTGGACAATTGTTCCAGCTGTAACGTTAGCATTTATTATCATTTTTGGTTTAAAATACTGGAATGACATTACAGAGCGTTCTGAAAGCCCAAACAAAGTAACGGTTGAATTATATGCTAAACAATTTGACTGGACTGCTCGTTATGCAGGAAAAGATAAAGTATTAGGATCAACTGATTATCGTCAAATTGATGGAGGTAATGATGTAGGTTTGGATACATTAGATGCTACAGGTTATGATGATATCATTGTAAAAAATGAGTTTCATATTCCGGTAGGAAAAGAAATTGAATTTAAAATGCGTTCTCGTGATGTTATTCACTCGGCGTATATGCCTCACTTCCGTGCACAAATGAACTGCGTACCTGGTATGGTTACTGAATTTAAGTTTACACCAAACAAAACAACTGCCGAAATGCGTAAAGATCCTTATGTTATTCAATTAATGGCAGGGATTAACGAGGCACGCGCTAAAAAAGGAGAAGAACCTGTTGAGTTTGATTACATCTTATTATGTAATAAAATTTGTGGAGCATCTCATTATAATATGCAAATGACAATTGTAGTAGAAAGTGAAAAAGACTATAATGATTGGTTAGCAAAACAAAAAGCGGTTAGAACTATCGCTGCAAAATAATTTATTTAATAAAACATTGTTGTACTAAAATAAAGCAATAAAAATGGCAAACGCACATTCAGCAAATTTAACAGAACACGTAGGACACCACGATCACGCACACGATCATGATGAACATGAAGAAAGTTTTGTGAGTAAATACATCTTTAGTATGGATCATAAAATGATCTCTCGTCAGTTTTTAATTACAGCTATTATTATGGCTGTGGTAGCGATGACGATGTCTATTATTTTCCGTATGCAACTAGCATGGCCAGGAGAGAAATTCGCATTCATTAATGCCATGTTAGGAGATAAATGGGGAAAAGACGGCGTATTAGATCCAAATATGTATTTGGCTTTGGTAACCATACATGGTACCATCATGGTATTCTTTGTATTAACCGGAGGATTGAGTGGAACATTTGCAAATCTATTAATTCCTTACCAAGTTGGTGCGCGTGATATGGCGTCAGGGTTCTTAAATATGTTATCATATTGGTTCTTCTTTTTGTCAAGTGTGATTATGTTAGGATCTTTATTTATTGAAGATGGTCCAGCATCAGGTGGGTGGACAATTTACCCTCCATTATCTGCATTACCAGAAGCAATGCCGGGTTCTAAATTAGGGATGACTTTATGGTTAATCTCCATGACTTTATTTGTTGTTTCTTCTTTATTGGGTGGTATTAACTATATCGTTACGATTATTAACTTACGCACTAAAGGAATGAAAATGACTCGTATGCCATTAACTATGTGGGCGATGTTAATTACAGCTATCTTAGGTGTATTATCTTTCCCTGTATTGGTTTCTTGTGTTGTATTATTAATTTGCGATAGAAGTTTAGGAACTAGTTTCTACTTATCAGATATTTATATTGGCGGTCGTCCTTTAGATAATGTTGGTGGTAGTCCGGTATTATTTGAACATTTATTCTGGTTCTTAGGTCACCCTGAGGTGTACATTGTATTGTTACCAGCTTTAGGTATTACATCTGAAATTATCTCTACAAACTCTCGTAAACCTATTTTTGGTTACAGAGCGATGATTGGTTCAATGTTAGCAATCGGATTTTTATCTTTCATCGTTTGGGGTCATCATATGTTCTTAACAGGGATGAATCCATTCTTAGGATCTGTATTCGTATTCACTACTTTATTAATTGCAATTCCATCTGCAGTAAAAGCGTTTAATTACATTACTACTTTATGGAAAGGTAACATCCAATACACACCGGCAATGTTGTTCTCTATTGGATTAGTTTCTTCTTTTGTTACAGGTGGTGTAACGGGTATCATCTTAGCAGATTCAACTTTAGATATTAACGTGCATGATACTTATTTTGTGGTAGCTCACTTCCATATCGTAATGGGATTATCTGCCATCTTTGGTATGTTTGCTGGAGTATATCACTGGTTTCCTAAAATGTTCTTACGTATGATGAACAAAAAATTAGGATACTTACATTTCTGGGTAACGTTTGTGTCTGCATATGGTGTGTTTTTCCCAATGCACTTTTTAGGATTAGCTGGTGTTCCTCGTCGTTACTATACAAACAGTGCGTTTCCAATGTTTGATAATTTAGTAGACATTAATGAAATTGTAACCGTGTTTGCTATTATTGCAGCTTTAGCACAGTTTATTTTTATCTTCAATTTCTTTTATAGTATGTTCCGTGGAGAGAAATCTCCTCAAAATCCTTGGAATTCAAATACATTAGAGTGGACAACACCTATGGCTAACATACATGGTAACTGGCCTGGGGCTTTACCTGTAGTTCACCGTTGGGCTTATGATTATAGTAAACCGGGTGCTGAAAATGATTTCATTCCACAAACTGTGCCTTTGGCAGAAGGCGAACATGATGGTGGAGGACACTAACTAAAGGTTTAAATTTAATAAAAACTCCTGCTAAAATTTGGCAGGAGTTTTTTTATGTAAGCAAATCTTCTATAGTAAAATGGCTTATTAAAAATCCCTGAGGGATAAAACAAAAAAATTTCTTTTAGTAGAATATGCTGAAATATATTTAATACTGTTTTATAAATACTATATAAGCTATATATCTGTTTGTATTGTGAGCTCCTTCTGTATTTTATACTCTACATATTAATTATATGTACTTGTACGAAATATAAGCCTAGGTATGGAATTTCGGAGAGGAAGGAAAGCCATAAGCATCTGCATGATTTGTTAACAAATGGGTTGATACACTCAAAATTGCACTATCAGCATGGCTTAAAGGATACTGTAAAATAATTTTGTGAAGTCTTTTAATGACAAACGATTATCATTTTCGTAATAATGATACGTGCCCCATTTTTTCGTAATACTGTTTATTTATATCCTGAAAGCTAATTTTCCAAATATATACTTCTTGTTTTAGAATCGGTCCTGAATTATTTTTTGCTCCATTCCACGACATGGTTACATCATTTGTTTTATAAATTAATTCCCCCCAACGATCGTATATTGCTAAATCAAAGGTTGAATAATCTACACCGTTTGGTGGCAAAAATACTTGAAGCACATCATTTAATCCGTCATTATTTCCTGGAGTAAAAGCATTTGGAACATATATTACAACATTAGGATTGACAGTAATTTTTTTAACAGCAGTATCCTTACAATTGTATGGGCCAGGACCTGTTGCAATTAACTGAACCATATACTCACCTGAGTTTGCAAAAAGGAAACTAGGATTTATTTCAGAACTACCATCAAGCATTCCGAAATTCCATTCGTAAGTATTATTATATAAATTGGTAGTTTGGTTTGTAAAAAGGATTTCAGCGTCAATCACAGTTGTAATATTCGCAGAAGGGTCAAATGATGCGTCCGGCACTTCCTGAATGGTTACAGCCTGTGTTGCTGAAGTTGTATCAACACATCCGGCATTATCCACATAATATAACGTGGCAGTATAAGTTCCCGGTGTGTTATAAATATGTGTAGCGTAAAATCCTTGTACCAATGGGCTACCGTCACCAAAATTCCATGTGGCAGTTCCTGTATTGACATTAGTAGTTGAATAAACCACCTTCCATGGATAATTACATCCGCCGTCATTGTCAGGAAAAGCATTTGCGTTCGGTTTTGGATTTACTACAATGGTTGTTGAATCTAAATCAGGACATAAACCACTAGGTGATGGATCTGTACTATATGTAATTGTAATTGTACCTGCCCCTGCAGTTGATGGATTAAAGGAAGTACCTGTAACACCGGTTCCAGACCAAATTCCTCCTGCATTTTGAGCTATTTGTTGTAAATTGACAGGAACATTGTAAATACAATATGGCCCTAATGGTCTAACAATGTCCGCGGAAATAAAATCTACGACGTTTACCGTAATAGTTTGTGTAGCTATACACGGTCCACTTGTTACGGTATATAATAAAGTATTATTACCTATTATAGCTGAACTTGGAAAAAAATTGCCTGTTGGAGAAATAATTACTCCGGGAGGACCTGTAGCCGAACTTGTAACCACAGACCATACACCGCCTGCTGGCGACGCAGTCATTGTTTGTACACCAAAATTACTACAATATGGCCCAGCTGCTGAAAGTGTGGGTTGAGTAACAGCACTAACAGATATGTTTATTGTACTTGAAGAAGGGCACAATGTTACCGTTGGAACGGAAGAAGTACTATATACAAGAGCATGAGTTCCGGTACTTGCAACAGCAGGATCAAAGACATTGCCAGTAACACCATTTCCTGACCAAGTTCCCAAACCTAAGGTTGATGTACTTAACGCTGTTGAAAGATTTACAGGAGCACTGCTAATACATAGCGGATTAATTGTTCCTGTAATAGTAGAAGGAACAAATAGTTCTATTGAAATAGTTGTTGTTTGAGAAGAAGAGCACGGAGCCGAGCCTACGGTATATGTGTAGGTATTATTTCCGATCATAGCAGATCCGGGAGTTAAAACACCTGTAGATGTAATACCTGAACCGGTCCATGTTCCACCAGATGGGATAGCTGCCAAGTTAACGGCTGAAAAATTAGAGCAATAAGGCCCAACAGCAGTAATAGTAGGTTGTACGGTAGAATTTACGTCAACCGAAATAGTGCTTGAAGAGGGGCATAATGTTGCAGTTGGATTTGAGTTGGTTGAATAAGTGAGCGTATGTGTTCCCACACCCGCAATTGTTGGATCAAAAATAATTCCTGTTACGCCATTCCCTGACCAAACTCCTGAACCTACAGTAGATGTAGTTAAAGCAGTTGCCAAATTTATGGATGGGCTTGGTAAACAAATAGGATTAATAATTCCTGTAATTGTAGATGGAATAAATTGTTCAACCGGAATAATGGCAGTAGTTGTTTGCGAACAACCAACACCACCATAAGTATAAGTTACGGTATTGTTACCAATAGAAGCTAACGAAGGAGTAAATACACCTAATGCATTTGTGGAAGGCGTTACGCTCCATGTTCCGCCAATTGGCAATGCAGATAAACTAAAAGAAGCAGCATTTGAACATAACGCAGAAACCGGAACAATGGTTGGAGTAGTTGGAGTATTTATAGTGATTGTGACTGTTTTTGTAGTCGGGCAATTAGTGGCAAGTGTTGGTGTAACTACTACGGTATAAATTGTAGAAACTGTTGGTGTAGCAATAGGATTAATAATGTTTGGATTACTTAAGCCTGAAGAGGGCGACCAATTATATGAAAAAGAAGAAGGAACAGAAGCTGAAGAACAATTTCCAAAATAGGTATTTGGACGATTAGACGAAGTTGTAGCTATGCCTGATGATCCGCATAACTCCTGACTATCTGCATTTTCGTAACGCACAGATGTATTTCCTGTGGTGGCATAAACAACTGCCGCTGCTCCGTTTGAAGTATAGGAAGGAATTCGGGAGTAGCAAATATCTACTAAAAGATTTGATACACCATCCCATTCATATGCCTGATTAAAATTATGAATATTAACCCCAGCAGTTGGCATATATGAAGCTGCCTGATATACTTGCGACAATCCCGCATTATCAAATGTAGTTGTAAGGTTAGTAGCCGAAGTACACTTCATTTTAATAGTGTAATTAGGCAAGGCTGTATTAAAACTATTTAAAGTATTAACTCTGAAACCTATACTTGATATTTTACCGGCAACTACGCCTGCAGCAGATAATTCTGAGGCTAAATATAATATTTGGATGTGTGTATTTCTCCAGTAGTTTGAGTAGGGTGTAGGCGAACCTGTATTACTATTAACCTGAAATCCGTTACCAACGGTTCGTGTACTGGCGCTCGAACAGCCTGAAGTTGACAATCCACATGCTGACGGCGGAAATGAACCTAATGTAATATTTAACGGCATGGAAGATCCTACACAAACTACAGTATTGGAAGGAGTAACTGTAAATGCCGGAGAGTTATTTAAGTTCACCGTAATAACACCCGTTGAAGTACAGTTATATTTATTTGTAATAGAAACCACATACGTTCCTTTAGTTGCGGTTGTTGTTTGGGTATTTATTGGAGTAGGATTAGGAGTTCCTGACCAATTATAAGTATAGGGCGCCTGATCATTAAAATTTAATGTGTTTGAAGCCGTTAAAACAGTTGTAGAGTTTGTTCCTGTACAAAGAGATGTATTTCCTGTAATAGAAACAACAGGAACCGGTTTTACGTGAATGTAATTTTTAATTGTTTTTTGGCATTGCCCAGATTTTAAAGTTACATAAACAGTTGAATCTAAAGTAGGCGTTAAAGTAAAAGAAGTAGATGTACCGGCGCTATTATCATTCCATAAATACGAATTTGGCGCTCCTCCGGTAATATTAACACTTGCAGAAGCCACTCCTCCCGGACAAAGGCCAATAGTTGGAGTGATTACAATTTGTCCGTTTAAATTGTTAAGGGCAGATTGATTTACATAGACAATAAATGTTTGTAACGATGTTAGAGCAGGCGTTCCATTATCTGTAGCCGTTATGGTTACGACATGATAGCCATTAGTTGCTGTACTCCCATTAACGGACATATTAATATCTGTGTTATTTCCATTTGTGATAGTAGTGTAAGAAAAAGAAGCACCTAATGAGGGGGCACTGGCACTAACGGAAACCGTTTGAGTTAATTCAGGACCAATAAAAGCATTTTTAATAATTAAAGAATCATTGCCACATACTTTTACAGTATCACAAGGACCTATTAATGTTGAGGCAGGAGACTGATTTGACCCAACTGGCGGGCAAACGTCAAAGAAAAAACGCTTACCATTTAGCCAGCTAATACCATCGCTATTTCCCAAAGGACCATCATATACTGATCCCGGCACACCAAATCTGCCAATTAAAAAATAATCTACGCCATTACCTTGATTAGCACCAATAGTGGCCGGAGTTCCAGGTTGTGTTGTTGGAAATCCATTGGTTCCTCCTGATGCTCCACCGGTAGTCCATTGCATATTTTTGTAATAAAAGCCAACATTTTTGCCCGCAGGAAGAATGGGATCCAAGCCATTAGTTAGTACAAGTTGAAAAGAATTTAATTTATCAACTTTATTATTAAAGTAGCCCATGCTATCCCAGGTAATAATCATATAAGTAGGATGAGAATCAATATATATTTTTCCATAAGTGAGTCCGCCGGATTGTACCATAGATTCAGCATCTGCCCAAAATGGAGCAATCATGTTCACTGTTGTCGAAGGAAATCCGGTTGCACTAAAAGCGGTTGAATTAGTTGAAAACTGAACATTACCGTTTTCTGTCAAATTTAGAGATGTATAATTTGTACCGTAAAAGCAAAAATTGAATTGCAAAGGGATATTTACATACTCATCATCAACATCCACTTGTCCTGAAAAACCAATAGCTCCTTGAACGGGCAATGGATCACATTGTGTAATTGCAGCAATTGATTTAGATGCATTTTTGGCTGAAACATTAAATGTCTTGGCTTTTCCACGATCTATTCGATATTCCTGTTTTTCAGATAATGCGCCTTGTTTTTTAAGGGCATTATATTCAGAGCGGGTAATGTCTATTACATGCTTGTTTGCTTGTGTGTATTTATCATTATTTTTATGTAACTGTGCATAAGAAGACAGGGAGCATATAATAAAAAAAACGAATAGTATATTTTTATACAGTAATAGGCTTTTCATTGTTAACTAATTAATACCGCAAAGTTACGACAAAATCAGATAAGAATAACTCGCTTTACTTGTTAAAAATGCAGTTTCAATAAGTAATTAGCCAAAAAAACCTAAGAAATTACGGGAGGGGGTTCCATTTTATAGCCACATGATTTACAGGTTCTTAGGTCCTCTGAGCTATAAAATTTGGCAAAAACACCCTGAAACTGAGTTGCAATATCGGTTAACTCAAATTTTTCTTCATATAATTGGTTATTACATTTTTCGCAAAACCACATTAAACCATCTTTTTCGCCATTCCTTCTTCTTCTTTCCATCACTAAACCAATTGTATTTTTAAATCGGATTGGATTGTGAGGAACCTTTGGAGGCAATAGAAAAATATCTCCTTCTTTTATAGGAACTTCAACTGCTTTGCCGTTTTCCTGAATAGTAACAATAATATCGCCCTCTAACTGATAAAAAAACTCTTCACTTTCATTATAATGATAATCTTTTCTTGAATTTGGACCACCAACAACCATGACGATAAATTCGGCATCTTTATAAATGACTTTATTGTTTACCGGCGGCTTAAGTAAGTGACGATTTTCATCAATCCATTTTTTAAAATTAAAAGGTCGGGTAATACTCATGGCTTAATTTTTTAATATATAATTATAATACCGGGCTAAAAAGATAAGTGGTATTTACTAATTGCCTGGGAAATTTGCTTTTCGTTTCTCTAAAAATGCAGAAACGCCTTCTTTAAAATCGCCTGTTCCAAAACTTTTACCAAACTCTTGAATTTCTACTTCAAAACCATTTTGTTTATTGTTGTATCCTGCGTTAATTACTTTAATAGCAGTTCTAACAGCTACAGGAGATTTTGTGCTGATTTTCGCAGTAATTTCAAAACATTTGTTTAATAATTCCTCCTGCGTCGTTACGTAATTTACCAATCCCCACTTATAAGCATCTTCTGCGGTAATCATATCCGCTGTAACAATCATTTCAAAAGCTTTGCCTTTGCCAACTAACTGTGCCAAACGTTGTGTTCCTCCATATCCTGGAATTACTCCTAAACTTACTTCCGGCAAACCCATCTTAGCATTTGAACTTGCCACACGCATATGACATGCCATTGCCAGTTCTAAACCTCCGCCCAATGCAAAACCATTTACGGCAGCAATAACGGGTTTAGAGTAATTTTCAATAAAATTAAATATTTTAAAATGACCAATTGAACTTAACTGTCTGCCTTCTTCAATACTGAAATTTGCAAATTCTGCAATATCTGCTCCGGCAACAAAAGCTTTGTTTCCTGAGCCGGTAATAATAAGTGCACGTATATTTTTATCATTTTCGGCATCCACAAATGTTTCATGAAGTTCTTCGATGGTTTGCTTATTAAGCGCATTTAATTTATCAGGACGATTAATAGTGATAATTAATACATCGTTTTTTACTTCTGTTGTAATATTTTCTAAAGCCATTTCTACTGTCATTTTCATTAATTTTTAATAAGAACAAATATAATGCGATAACAATAAATACCTTAAAAAGTTATTAACCCAGTTTAATTTAACAATTGATGATTTTTAGATTTACACTATTACTGTTTGTTTTGTAATTACCTTTGTTTTATGATAATCTATGCGATACCCGGTTTAGGAACTACTGAAAAATTATTTGTTAATCTTCAAATTTCCGGTGTTGAAATCATTGTGTTAAAATGGCCTATTTCTGAAAAAGAAGATACGATGATAACTTATGCGCGTAAATTTTTACCACAAATGAATACCGAACAACCGTTCTGTTTATTAGGAGTTTCGTTTGGAGGGATGTTATGTGTAGAATTATCAAAAATACTTTCGCCTAAAAAAGTGTTTTTGATTTCGACGTGTAAAACAAAACATGAACTGCCTTGGTTTATTAGGGGATTTAAATATGTTCCATTTCATGATATCATTAGTGAAAAACAGTACCGTAAAATGGCATATTTAGGAAGATCGATAATTGGCTTTGGAAAAGCATTTGTTCCCGAGTTTTTAGCAATGGTAAATAGTATGAAGGAAAACTATTTTAAAAATTGTATTCATATTATTACTAATTGGGACAGGGATGAATTACCTAAAAATAGTGTTCACATTCATGGTAATGCTGATAAACTATTATTATACAAAAATGTGAAAGCAGATTATACAATTGAAAAAGGATCTCATGCAATGATTGTTTTTCAGGCAGAAGAAATAAATAAAATCATTGAAAAGGAACTTAAGATCTCTTAGCAATAAACCAATTATTTAATAAGATTTCACGATTATATTTCATTGGCAGTTTTGTTTCAAAATCAATTAGGCCCGCATCAGCTTCTTGTAAAATAGCCTGTCCTGCAGCTGTATCCCATTCCATTGTCGGCCCAAATCTTGGATATTCATCAGCAATGCCTTCGGCAACCCAGCACATTTTAATACTGCTTCCCGTTGTTACAATTTGAACATTATTGTGTGCCAATTTTAATTTTTCAATATGCTGATAGGTTTCGGTACTCATATGCGAACGACTTGCTACTACCACGTAATTATTTCTGTTAATAATAATAGGTAATTTTTGAGCACAGTGTAATATTTTTTCAAGAGAGTATGCTTGTATATTATCGGCTAATTCTATAAATTTTTCTCTATCAATTTTGAATGCACCAATACCTTTGGCAGCAAAATAAATATCTTTAAATACCGGAGAATAAATTACCCCAAGCTCAGGAACGTTATCTTTTACTAGAGCAATGTTTACAGTAAATTCTCCGTTACGTTTTATAAATTCTTTAGTGCCATCTAGTGGATCTACAATCCACAATCTATCCCATTGTTTTCTGGTTTCAAAGCTATCATGAATGCCTTCTTCACTTAAAAAAGGAATATTAAATGATTGTAATTCCCTGATAATAATATCACTTGCCAATTTATCGGCAAGTGTTACAGGAGATTTATCATCCTTATATTCTATTTCAAAATTAGTGTTATATACTTCTAAAATTTTTTTACCGGCCAGCACGGCTGTTATAATACTTTTATGAAGAAGAGATTGATACATATAAAAAGGAATGAGACTTTTAAAAGTAATAAAAAAGAATTAACTCATTACAGAGTAAATAATAAAAGAAGAAATGTAAGCTAAGCCTGTCATAAAAACCAGTTGGATAGCGGGCCACTTCCAGTGTTTTGTTTCTCTATACGTTGTTGCGAGTGTACTCATACATTGCATTGCAAATACATAAAATATCAATAACGACCAACATACAGCATTTGTGTAAACAGGTTGTTGTGTTTTAAAATTTTTCTCCGCCATTAACTTTTCCCTCAGTGTTTCAGTGTTTTCAGAATCTCCGCTACTGTATATTGTAGCCATGGTTCCAACAAATACTTCGCGTGCAGCAAAGGACGTAATTAAAGCAATGCCTATTTTCCAATCAAAACCTAAGGGTTTAATAATCGGCTCCATTTTTTTTCCTAAAACTCCTGCATATGAAACTTCCAGTTTTTCTGATTGCATGTGTGCACTATATATTGCTTTTAAACTATCATTGTTTGCGGTTTCAATAATAGGATTGTATTTTGCTTCAATGGCATCAAAATTAGTTGAAGGGGCGTGTGTTGTTAAAAACCATAATACAACAGAAATGGCTAAAATAATTTTACCGGCATCAAATAAAAATACTTTTACCTTATCAAACACCAGCATAACAACGGTTTGCCATTGAGGTTTCCGATAAACGGGCAACTCCATAATGAAATAACTTTTTTCGGTTGTTTTTAAAAAACGTTTTAATATAAGTGCAGCTAATAATGCAGCTAAAAATCCAATAATATACATAGCCATTAAAACCAAGCCCTGAAAATTAAATCCTAAAAAAGATTTTTTACCAACAAACATAATGCTGATTAACAATGTATAAACAGGTAAACGAGCAGAACAACTGATTAAAGGCGTTACCAAAATGGTAATAATTCTATCTTTCCAATTTGTAATTGTTCTTGTACTCATAATAGAGGGAACAGCACAGGCCACACTACTAATCATTGGAATAACAGATTTTCCGTTTAATCCAAACCGTCGCATAACTTTATCTAAAATAAAACTTGCGCGAGCCATATATCCGGTGTCTTCTAAAATGGCAATAAAAAAAAATAATAAAGCTATTTGAGGAACAAATACCACAATACCACTAATTCCTGCTAAAATCCCATTTACGAGCAAATCGTTTAACTGTCCTTTAGGTAACGAAGTGGATACTAAATTCATAAAATGCGCAAAGCCGCCTTCAATCCATGTCATTGGAAATTCAGCCACATAAAATATAAACTGAAAAATGATGAATAAAATCAAAAAGAAAAATGCAAAACCAAAAATACGATGTGTGAAAAAAGAGTCTAATTTTTGAGTTAGACTTTTACTTATTTGTTGAGGTTGTTTAATACACTTAGCAACAATATAATTGATTTTAGAAAAACGAAAGATGTTATCAGACAATTCATATTCTTTTAAATTATCCTGATGCTTTTCTCTAATATTTATAGCAGATTCAATAATGTTTTGATAAGAAGATGAATCTGAAAATAAATGTTTTTGTTTTTCAAAATCATAAAAAATAGAATTTGAAATTCTTGCTTTTGTAATGGCTTCTTTTAAAGTGTCAATTCCTTTTTTCTTTCTGGAATTAACGGCAATCACTGTAACATCTAATAACGTCCCTAATTCATCCTGATAGATAAG
>JAEUTR010000718.1 GCA_016787365.1 Bacteroidia bacterium | reverse complement strand
GTATTTGCCTACCATGTGAGCGATCCTGAACGTTATGGTGTGGTGGATTTTGATAACGATTTCAATGCCTTATCAATTGAGGAAAAACCAACTCAGCCGAAATCAAATTATGCGGTACCGGGATTGTATTTTTACGACAATTCGGTGGTGGAGATTGCAAAAACATTAAAGCCATCGCCTCGTGGCGAATACGAAATTACTGATGTTAATAAAGAATATTTAAAACGCAAGCAATTAAAAGTATCTATTTTAGACAGAGGAACAGCCTGGTTGGACACAGGTACATTTGCATCCTTAATGCAGGCCGGGCAATTTGTGCAGGTGATTGAAGAACGTCAGGGATTAAAAATAGGTTGTATAGAAGAGGTTGCGTTTAAAATGGGCTTTATTACAAAGGAACAATTAATAAAAGTAGCTACTCCTTTAACCAAAAGTGGTTATGGAACTTATTTAATTAAAATGGCTGAAGCTAAATAGACTTTTAAACACGTCGTAAGCTATTTAAAGCATCCGTATTAAAATGTTAAAGAATCGCAGATTCACTATGTAAACTTTAAACAAAACGATATAACTGTTTCAAAAAACCATGTAATTATGTGGTTAAAAAAATTACAATAACGTGCAAGCATATTCGTCCCTTTTTCAAATTCTAAATCAGGCTATCCAAGAGCAACAACAATCTTTAGATAGCTCGTCTCCAAAAGAGATGTATGCGCCAATGAATTATATTATTGGCTTAGGCGGGAAACGTGTTCGCCCACTTTTAACACTGGTAGGATGCGATATTTTTGATTGCAATCCTAATGATGCCATTCATGCTGCCTTAGCCGTAGAATTATTTCATAATTTTTCATTAATACACGATGATATTTTAGATAAGGCTCCGTTACGAAGAGGAAACCAAACTATTCACGAAAAATGGGGACATAATATTGCTTTACTAAGTGGTGATGGCATGATGGTAAAAGCATTTGAAGTACTTGCTCATTCTAATAAAAATCATATCACACAACTTTTACAACTCTTTGCAAAAACAGGCATAGAAGTATGTGAAGGTCAACAATTAGATATGAATTTTGAAACACAGGATAAAGTAAGTGTTGAAAATTACATTCACATGATTACCTACAAAACAGCCGTTTTATTAGGATGTAGCCTTCAAATGGGAGCTATTTGTGCAAATGCATCAACAAAAAATCAAAACCATTTATATGAATTTGGTAAACACGTTGGCATTGCTTTTCAGATTTTAGACGATGTGTTGGATGTGTATGCAGATGATGAAAAATTTGGAAAACAAGTAGGCGGAGATATTATCTCTAACAAAAAAACTTTTTTGTTACTAGATGCTTTTGAATTAGCTAATGAATCTCAAACAAAAGAATTAAACCACTTACTGTACTCAACAAAAATTTCTAATCAGGAAAAAGTAAAACAGGTAACAGATCTTTATAATACTTTGGGAGTAAAAGAATTGGCTATTAAAGAGGCAAACAAGCATACAGATATTGCATTGAAACACTTAGAGGAGATAGAAGCAAATACAATTAAAAAAAATAATCTAAAAGGCTTTGCACTGCAATTATTAAACCGGGAAGTATAATGAGATAAACAAGCTGAGTCATTAAAAAAGCTCAGAACAAACTCAGTGAAAGTCTAACTATTTAAACAAAGAACAAAAGCCCTTCGGCTATGCTCAAAGCAACAAAATAAATCATGGAACTGCACGAACTATTATCTTCCTACATTCACAAATTAAAAATTCAAGTCCGTTTTAAAGACATTGACAAACAAGGACATGTGAATAATGCCAATCACATTACCTATTTTGAAACTGCACGAGTAGAATATTTTAAAGATGTTTTTAGAAACAATATTGATTGGATAAAGACAGGAATGATTTTAGCCAACACAGAAATAACCTATAAAAGACCCATTTTATTGGAAGATGATGTGTATTGCTACACAAAAATAACCCACTTTGGAACCAAAAGTTTTGAAATTGAAAATGTATTAACCATTGAAGACGAACATTCCAAATACTTATGTGCCTACGGCAAAAGCACCCTGGTTTGCATTAATTACGATACCAAAGAAACCATTGAAGTACCTCAAAAATGGGTGGAATCAGTGAAAAATTTCGAAAAACATCTATAATTATTATAAGGTTAATTAACTGTTAAATCTGGAAATTTATAATATTTTCACTACTTTTACTACATTGATATTTTTATGAAGAATTTAGTAGAAGGTTTTAGCAAACAATTACAGGAAGCGCTTAATATTGCAAATTCTGCAGTATTAACTAAAAAAAATAACGTTCAAAACATTGTTGTAACAGGGCTAGGCGGTTCAGGTATTGGTGGCACTATATTATCAGAATTGGTACAAGCAGAATGTCCGGTTCCCATCATCATTAATAAAGACTATTTTTTACCTGAATTTGTTAATTCAAATACCTTGGTAATCATATCTTCCTATAGCGGAAATACCGAAGAAACACTTTCTGCTATGAAGCAGGCTATTGATAAAACTGCACAGATTGTGTGTGTTACCAGCGGCGGCGAGGTTCGGGCTATTGCCGAAAAATATAACTATGATACTATTATTATTCCGGGCGGGCAACCTCCGCGTTCTTGCATAGGATATTCCTTAGTTCAATTATTTAAAATTATTCAGTTTAATGGATTTGTAAAAACTGATTTATTAAATCAGGTGCAATCTACCATCACATTATTGGATAAAGAAAAAGAGGCGATTAAAGTTGAAGCGACCCTTATTGCAAAGAAATTAGAAAATAAAATTCCGGTTATCTATTCTTTAGGCTCTTGCGAAGGCGTAGCTGTAAGATTTAGACAACAAATTAATGAAAACAGCAAAATGCTTTGCTGGCACCATACATTGCCGGAAATGAATCATAACGAATTAGTGGGCTGGACGGAAAAAAATGATGCATTAGCAGTAGTAACTTTCAGAACTTCTTTTGATTACGAAAGAACCATCAAACGTTACAACATTTGCAAAGCCTTATTTGAAAAATACAGTCATTCTGTTACTGATATTACTGCAAAAGGAGCCTCACGAGTAGAACAGTTTTTTTACTTAATTCATATAGGTGATTGGATTTCATGCTACATAGCCGATTTAAAAAATATTGATGCAGTTGAAGTAAACGTAATTACTAATTTGAAAAACGAATTAGCTAAACTTAATTAATTTTTATTTTTCACATTGTGAATAAACACGTACTGTTTAATGACCTTGGCCTTATGGATTATAAAGCCTGCTGGGATTTTCAGGAAACTTTATTTAACGAGACTATTGCTCAGAAAATTTCTAATCGAAATTTAGAACCTGAGCAACACATTCAAACTAAAAATCACCTGTTATTTGTTGAGCATCCTCATGTGTATACATTAGGCAAAAGCGGAGACACGTCTCATTTACTGATTAACGATCATCAATTACAGGAAAAACAAGCTACGTATTACAAAATTAATCGCGGTGGAGATATTACCTACCATGGTCCGGGACAGTTAGTGGGTTATCCTATTTTAGATTTAGATCATTTTTTTACAGACATTCATAAATACCTTCGGTTATTAGAAGAAACCATTATTTTAACCTTGGATGAATATGGCATTAAAGCCGGAAGAAGTAAGGGAGAAACCGGTGTTTGGCTGGATGAAGACAATATATTTAAAGCCCGTAAAATTTGTGCCATGGGTGTGCGTTGTAGCAGATGGGTAACCATGCATGGCTGGGGATTTAACGTAAATTCAAACTTAGAATACTTTTCAAATATCATCCCTTGTGGCATTCAGGATAAAGCCGTAACAAGCCTGAATAAAGAATTAGGACAAGATGTTGATATGAATGAGATAAAAGGAAAACTAAAAAAACATTTTAGCACGTTATTTGAATGTGAGTTAATTTGACCCTTCTACTCAGTTCAGCCTGACAGATTAATTTGTCACCCTGAGCGGAGTAGAAACCAATAAAAACCCCATGCTTAAAAAAATATTCAAATTCATACTCTACAGTATTTTAGTAATTTTTATTTTACTGAATTGTATCATTATTTTTTCGGGAAGATGGTATTTATACAAAGCTATTGCCACTACTTATTTACAGGGTAAAAGTGGACCAAGTGCTACAGAGTATCAGATTTTTGAAAACAGAAAAATTGAAGCATTAAACCCAAAACCCTGGCCGGTTTCCAAAGATTACAATACCGGTAATTTATCTGCACATCTTGAAAATGTATTTAAAGAAGTAGATACACATGCATTGGTAATTATAAAAAATGATACACTGATTCATGAACAGTATTGGGATAATTTTAGTGATACCTCTCATACCAATTCCTTTAGTATGGCAAAATCTTATATCGGTGCTTTATTAGGCTTTGCTATTCAGGATGGTTATATAAAAAACATAAATGAACCCGTAAGTAAATATATTCCGGAATTTGCAAACGACTGGCGTTCAAAAATAACTTTAGAACATTTGGTTACTATGTCATCGGGCATTGCTTTTGACGAAAGTTATGCCAACCCTTTTTCTTATCCTGCCGAAGGTTATTACGGTTCTGATTTACTAAAAGCTTCTACGCGCTATACCAAAATGCAAAATGAACCGGGGAAAATATATAAATATTTAAGCGGCAATACAGCACTGTTAGGTTATTGTATTTCAAAAGCCATCCATAAACCATTATCCACTTATTTAAGTGAAAAACTGTGGGGACCAATAAACTGTGAGCAAGATGCGTACTGGAGTTTAGATACTAAAGATGGTTTAGAAAAATCTTTCTGTTGTATTAACAGTAATGCCAAAGATTTTGCGCGAATGGGGAAACTCTACATGCATTTTGGAAACTGGAACGGAAATCAATTATTAGACAGTAATTATGTAAGATGTTCTATTTCGGCATTTAATTGTAATGAAGAAAATTGCAAACCCAATCACACATATGGCTATGCATGGTGGTTAACTAAATACAAAGACTTAACCGTTTTTTATATGCAAGGCATGTTAGGGCAATTTGTAATTTGTGTGCCTGAAAAAAAACTCATCATCAGCAAATTATCCCGAAAAAGAAGAGTAAATAAAGGCAATAATCATTATCCTATAGACGTAGCTTATTGTATTGATGCCGCTTTAACCATGTACGAAAGAAAATAATTTATAAATAAATTATTTTCTCCTCAAAATTAAATACTTTTTTTGCGGAAGAATATCATATAAAATATTTTTTTTGATAATAGTAATTTCGTAAAAAATTTATTATTCCATTCATGCTGTTATTAGATTTAACAAAGTAACCAAGAGCTCCTTCTTTACTTGAGTTTATCAAAATTTGTTGGGAAGAATTTGCAGAAACCAATACAACATTTAATTTGGAAGAAACTCTCTTTATCATTCGCAACATTTCTAATCCATTCATTTGAGCCTCATCGTAGCAATTAAAGTTGTAATCCAAAAATATAATTTCTGGTTCAATACCTTTTTTTAATTGTAACAAACACTCATTTGGATTTTTAAACGACAAAACTTTTAACTTAGTTTGGTTGTGAATACTAAATTCAAACAAATTATTAAAGAAGACATCATCGTCTACAACGAAAATTAAATTATTGATTTGATTAGTCGCCATGACTAATGTATCACAAAACAAATACCAATAAATTCAGTTACACATTAAGCTTCATAATCGCTGCTATAAAGGAGGTTCATTACAAAAAATATTTTTTAATATATTTAATTCCTTAGAATGGAAAATAAATCCAAAATACGGACAATAGAATTAGCTTAATTAGATCGTTCTGCTAACTGTGGCAGCTTCAATTTATCTCCTTTTTTAATTCCTTCTAACACTTCAATATTTATGCCATCGGATAAGCCTGTTTTAATAAAACGTTTTTCAAATACCTGAGGGGCCGTTTCTATTTCAACAAACACTTTTTCTTTATCAAATTGCAAAACACTTTCAGGTATAGCCAATACTTTATCTTTTTTCGATAAAATAATATCGGCATTAGCACTATATCCTGCTCTTAAAAAAGAAGCATTGTCTTTACTGATAGATGCTCTGATTAAAAACTGAATGGCTCCGTTTTCAGTAATCCCTTTAGGTGAAATGTATTCTAATTTCGCATTAAAACTTTCTTTATCAATGGCTCCAATGGTTAATACAATGTCCATATTTTCCTGAACCTTACCTACTTCACTTTCATCCAAACGTCCTTCAAAAATCATTTCTCCCATATTAGCCACCGATGCAATAGTTGTACCTTCGTTAAAGGTATTACTCTCTATTACCTGTCCGCCTTCTTTTACAGGAACATCTAAAACCATCCCTGTAATAGTTGCTTTTACAAATGTATTGCTTGAAGATCCTGATGTTTTAGACGCGCCTTCTTTAATGATTTGTAATTGATTTTGAGCCGCATCCAGTTCTTCCTTGGTTGTTTTTAATCTTAATTCAAATACTTGTATTTCAGATTTTGAAATAACACTTTGGTCAAATAATAATTTATTTCTGTCATACTCTATTTTTGCATTATCAAAATTTAGTTGCGCCGAATTAATTCTGTTTTCGGCATTTGCCAAATTCAGCATATTGGGAATAATTTTAATCTTAGCAATCACATCTCCTTGTTTTACCTGCTGACCGGCAACAATATATAATTTTTCAATAATACCGCTTACCTGCGATTTCATGTTTACTTCTTTACGAGGTGTTACAGAACCTGTAGCAACTGTTTTTTTAACAATGGATGTATCAAAAGGTACAATAGTTTGAAACACCTCTGGTGGTGTTTGAGATTTACTGTATAAGAAATAAAATGTCCAAAAGATTAATCCTATAAAGGAAACCAGCAATGTAATTTTTATTATTTTTTTTATCATAGTTTTATTTAATTATTGATTTATGGAGATTATGAATTGAAGAGTGAATCATTCATGTCTCATTATATTTTTTTGCTTTTTAACTGGGCTTGTGTTTTGTAATGTTATAGTTTAATTTATTCAATATTTCTTCAATTCAAAAATTCATTTATTCTTTACTCTGTTCTTAATGCTTCTACGGGTTTAATAGCAACAGCTTTACTAGCGGGAATTAATCCTGCGAAAGCGCCACTTAAAATCAGTACTGTTAATGCTTTTAATGCTACTGATAAATCAACTGTTGGGTTTGTAAACATTTCACCTGAATCTCCAATGGCAGCATTTAATCCTTCCAATAATCCTATTCCTATCACCAATCCAAAATAACCCGAAATAGAGGTTAAGAAAACCGCTTCTAAAATAATTTGCCCTATAATTTGTGCAGGCACAGCGCCTAAAGCACGCTTTACTCCTATTTCTTTAGTACGTTCTTTTACAACAATCAACATAATATTACTAATACCAATAACTCCTGCCAATAAAGTGCCAATACCAACAATCCACACTAAAATTTCTATTCCCATAAATAACCCGCTTAGTTTATTATACTCTACAGCCATGTTCCAATGTCCTATCGCTTTTGCATCATCCGGTGAAATTTTATGGCGTTCTTTTAAAATAGAAATTACTTTTTCTTCGGATTCTTCCGCAGGAATATGGTCTTTTGATTTAATGGCAAACCATCCAACAACATCTCCATAATTAAATGCATTTTGAAATGTACTAAACGGAATATTAATTCTTTGTGCCTGCTGCCTTCCTTCATTTCCTCCTGCGGTAGGTGAAGTAATACCAACAACTCTAAAATATACTCCGTTTACTCTAATGTATTCTCCAATAATGGTTTCATCTTTGGCAAATAACATTTCTGCAACTCTTGGTCCAATAATGCATATTTTTCTTTTTTCTTTAATATCCAAATCATTAATAAATCTTCCCTTACCCATGTTAATATCAGAGATTTCGGTAATATTTGGATAACTGGCCTGTATTTCGCAAGCTGCTGTTTTTAATCCTCTTAATACATTATTTGCTCCTTCATATCCTCCTAATTGATTTAAAGGGGAAACTACATCCAATTCAGGTAATTGTTTCAAGGCTTCGGCATCTGCTAGTGTATAATTAAAGCTGCGATTAGGTTTCATGCCTTTGTAGGCTTTAGTAGTTTGCTGTGCCCAAACAAAAAAACTATTAGTAGCTGTTCCTGCAAATTCTTTTAAAATACCATTACGTAATCCATTGCCGGAACCCAACATGATTACCAACATAAAAATACCCCAAAACACTCCTAACATGGTTAAAAATGTTCTGAGTTTATTTTTGCGAATGGTTGCAAAAATCTCTTGCCAGTTATCTCGTTCAAATATCAAATTAACTTTCTCTTAATGCTGTTATTGGTTCTACTCTTGATGCTTTTAAAGCAGGAAATAATCCTGCCAAAGCTCCTGCTATTACAATCAAAGCTACCGATGTTAAAGCGATGTTTAAATCTACATCGGGGTTTTTAAAAAAGTCGCCTTCCAAACCAAAATATTTGAGCAATTCAACAACGCCAATACCAAGTATTAATCCTACGTATCCGGCTATAGATGTTATAAATACTGATTCCTGAATAATTAAAGAAACAATTGACCAGGGCGACGCGCCTAGTGCTTTACGAACACCTATTTCTTTGGTGCGTTCTTTTACAATAATCATCATGATATTACTCACACCCACCACACCTGCAATTAAAGTAAATACACCTATAATAAATACAAAAATTTTAATCCCATCTAACATTCCCATAATACGTTTATACTCTACATTATTATTATAAACACCAACGGCACTCATATCCAAAGGATTAAAATGATATTTTTTAGCTAATGAATTTCTAATCACTCCAACCATTTGTTCACTGTATTCTGTACTAACAGTTCCTGTACTTGCCCAAATAACATTCACATTATCTTTGCCGTTATAAATACGTTGAGCTGTTAATAAGGGAATGTATATCCGATCGTTATCTCCTTTTCCGGGATCATTAAAAATACCTACTACTTTATATTTTGTTCCTGAAACATCAATAAATTTATCAATAGGATCTTCTTTTTTAAATAAAGCTTCTTGAACAGGAATACCAATCACACATACTTTTCTAAATTCATTAAAATCATTTTCGTTAATGAATCTGCCTTTTACAATTTTAGCTTTTTCTAACAGGTTATGGTCGGGAGCACACGAACGTACTGTAAAACCAGCATGCTCATTTTTATACGATAATATTTTTCCTGCTCGTCCGTCATAAACGGCAGATATATTATCTACACCATCCACATTATTTTTAATATAATAATAATCTGAATTGGTTAGCTGAATTTGTCTTCCCGGCTTATATCCTTCATGCGCCATAGAAGTTTGTCC
>JAEUTR010000717.1 GCA_016787365.1 Bacteroidia bacterium | reverse complement strand
AAATTAGTTTGTCTTACAACTTAAATCTATGAAGCGTATAAATATCTGCAGTGTTTTTTATAAAAAACAGATTCTGTTATTCCTGATGTCACCTATAATATTCAACATCTATCAAAATAGTTTGAATGCTAGGCCAAGTATCAATTTGTCTGATTCAAGCATACATGTTCTTTTTGTAGGAAACAGTCTTACGTATGCAAATAATCTACCCCTTATCGTATCAGAATTAGCTAAGGAAAAAGGGATTAATATTAAAACAGAAATGATTGCTCGCCCAAACTATGCACTTGAAGACCATTGGAATGACAGGAAGTTAGAGATGCAGTTAATGACCAATAAGTATGATTTTGTTATCATTCAGCAAGGTCCTTCATCACAAATGGACGGCAGAATGATGCTTGCTGAATATGGGCTGAAAATAAAAACATTATGTGAAAAATATAATGCACGACTAGTATTTTTTATGGTATGGCCTGCTTTGTCAAACTTTCAAACTTTTGATGACATTATTAAAAATTATACGGACGCGGCATCGGTAACAAACTCTATATTATGTCCGGTAGGAGTAGCGTGGAAAAATTATTTTGTAGAAACAAAGGATTATTCATACTACGGACCTGATCAGTTTCATCCTTCTAAAAAAGGAAGCGAAGCCGCAGCAAAAATAATTGTAGACACGTTACTCCATAATTTTAACCATCCATAAAAATCACAAACATGACTTTTAAATTATTCGCCATCAGAATTTCTTTATTAATATTATGTATTATGAAATCATATACTTTGATTTCTCAGGACAAAAAAGCAATTGAATTAATTAATGCCGGAATCCAAAAAATGGGAGGAGAAGATTTTTTAAATTCCATAACTTCTTTACAAACACAAGGCAAACACATTTATTTTTTAATTGATCAATCCATAAGGCCTACTGGCCCGTTTTATACTACAATTAATAATTACAAGTCATTTAAGTTGCCACAAAAAAACAAATTAGCTTATTGGAATTTTTATAACCAAACCAATATGTCTGTAAAATTTATTGTTGATGGCGCAGCGTTTGGAATGCAACGAGGAAAGGATGTTTCATATATGCCCTATGGTAGTGACTTGGACGAGGAATTATATTTGGCTCCCGAAAAAGTTTTACTCTTGGCGAAAAGCAGTAATCCTGAGTTTTTAAAAGATACCGTTATTCAGGATTTGAAACTTTCTGTGATTACTTTTAAATGGCGAAATCATCCGGTAAAATTATTCTTTAACTGCCATTCAAATTACCTGACTTGTGTGGAAATAACACGTCATTATAAAGATAATACACCATTTGTTTTAGGAGATGTTAAACTTATGCATCGTTATAGTTTTTGGAAAACGGTCGGCAAACAATTACACTATCCGGCACAAAAAGATGTTTATGTTGAAGGCCAACATTTCCAATCTTTTTCCATTGATTCGATAAAAATCAATATGTCGTTTTCCGAAGACACTCTTTCTATCCCGGATTCCGTAAAAATTAAACTGGCAAAAATTGATGGCAAAATGGATATGTTTAATAATGTTCCTTCTCTTGTGTCAAAAGAAATTGCGCCGGGGGTATTTTTTATTAATGGTAAATATACTTCTGTAGGAAGTTATAATTCATGGTTTGTAAAAACTTCAACAGGAATTATTGTCATTGAAACCCCAATCTCTTCTGCATATTCAAA
>JAEUTR010000686.1 GCA_016787365.1 Bacteroidia bacterium | reverse complement strand
AGGCATGGCTAAATCACTTGGTGTAATTAACCAATTTCTCGACGTTGCCATTAGTGACATATTTTCTGCAAATACATTAGCTGTTTTTAAAGCACGTCCTCCACTCACCCTGAAAACCGTTTTACTACCTTTCAACGCATAACGCATGTGCAAACGAGGTGTAAAAAACAAACCATAGTAGTTGTGATAATCGGCTCGTAAGCCTGCCACTAAATTAAATTTCTCTCCTTGGTTATGTGCAAACTCAGCAAAAGCTCCGGCTACTTTTTCGTCGCGTTTAAATTGAAATAATTGAAAGGTTTCATTCACGTGATCATTCATGAAACTAGCGCCTAACTTATACGTATTATCCGTTGTTTTAATAATGCCTTGAAAAATATAATTGGCATAAAATGTTTGTTGTAAGCCTGTATAGGTATTTAAACCATACACATTATGTTGTTCATGATTTAAATAAGACAACTGTAAACCCATACTCGTTCCTGGTTTCTTACGAAATACAAATCCTGTTTTACTGTACAATTCCCACTTGGTATTTTTAATACCCACTTTATATAAAGGTAAAGTATCTGTAACCGTATAAAAATGAGAGGGCGAATGAACAATAGTATCAGTATTGGTGGAAGGATGAATTTGTCCGCCGTTTCTCACATCCTCCAAATAACCTCCTCCAAATTGAGCTTCAAAACCTTTACCCGAATTGTAAGCATATTTATTCATCACATTATATTGCTTACCTGTTGGAATATCCAAAAATCCATCATGATTCATATCTTCCTGCTTCGGATTAAAATTCATGTGAGACAACAAACCAACCGAAAATTTTTCGTTGAAGCGATGCTTTACATTTAGGTTATATTCGTTGCGGGCATTTTGATTGAGGTAGGTATTAAAATTAACTCTATCCGATGTTTCAGGATTTTGCAATTCGGTATTGATTTGTCCTGTAAAACTTTCGTAACCATTAATTACTGAGCCTGCACCTTTGCTTAATTGAATGGATTGAATCCATGTTCCCGGAATAAAACTCAAACCATAACCATTGGCAAGTCCACGCATATAAGGCATGTTTTCTTTCGTAATTTGGGCATACTGACCCGATAAACCTAACATTTGAATTTGCTTGGTTCCTGTAACCGCATCTGCAAAATTCACATCCACGCTTGGGTTGGTTTCAAAACTTTCTGAGAGATTACAACAAGCAGCTTTCATTAAGGAACGCTCGTTTAATGTTTCCACTTTCATAGGATTCAAATACGACAATTCTGTACCGGTAGATTCATAAACCACTTCTACTTCATTTAGTTCTACGCCGCCTTTCATTCTGATGGATAAAAACTTTGTAGTGTCTTTTATCAATAAGGTATCGCTTTTGTAACCAACGGCGGTAACAATTAAACGGTTAGTTTCTGTAGTTGATGAAATGGAAAATAAACCATTTTCATCGGTTGTAGAACCAATGGATGTATTAAACCAAAACACCGTTACTCCCGGAAGCGCCGTTGTATCTTTCTTGTTCTGAGAAATCTCCACTACCCTGCCCTTCACCTGAGCAAAACCAGGTAACGCCAAAACAAGCCCAAAAAGAGCTAATAATAACTTTTTCATGGTCATTATTTTTTCTTACAATCTGTTGATTGATACTTACAGCATGAAGGCAAGCCATTATAAGCTTTTACATCCGCTTTTTGAGTGGATGTTTCGTGACCGGATTTTGCAATGGCTTTTTCAATCTGCTCAAGCGTTACCTTTTTGGCATCATAAGTCACCGTAATTGCTTGCTTATGTTCGTCCCAAACGGCATTTTTTACGCCTTTTATATCAGCCGCATTTTCAATACGTTCTTTACATTCGTCGCAGTTTCCTTTAACAGAAATAGTAGATGTGGTAACTGTTGTTTGTGCCTGAATCTTTAATGAAAAGATGAAGCTAATAAGTATGATGATAATAGTTTTCATTTGTTTTATGATTAGATTTTTGAAATAGATACAGTTTATCATTCGCTGTCACTTCGAGCGAAGTCGAGAAGCGACATATACGATAAGCCTTTCTGTTCTCGCTTTCACACTTACCCGCTCAAAAGTTCACTGAACTTTTGCCGTGCTCGAACTGACAAGGCACTACTAAATCTATATTCTAATCACACTACAGGAAACAATATCATGCTGCACCAAATTGGGAGGATGCACTTTTTCATCAATCGATAAAAAATCAGTGATATGTGTTTTATAGAAAACTACATTAAAGTCAGGTTGAACCATAAATAACTCTTTTACCGGAGCTTTAATGCTTTTAACAAAAGTATAAAAGGTGAAATCTTTTTGAAAGGCCACATGCACTATTTCATCTTTACAGCAACCATCATCTTCCATCGCCACTTCCTCTTCATCACCACAACAAGATTTAGTTTTAGAAAACAAGGTCACTTTTTCTAATTCTCCGCCACAGTAATGCGAAAACACAGATACACCAACGGTAGACAATACATAAATGATTGCTACAAAAGATATAAATATTTTAGAAAAACGTTTTTTCAAAACCTGTTGATTTCTCCTGACAAATTTATAATGTATTCTTAATCAAAAATAACAAATTTGTTAAAGAATTACAAACGATATGACTCCTACGGAAGCACAACATAAAATAATAGCCCTTTCTACCGAATTAGAACAACATAATTACAATTACTACGTGTTGGATCATCCAACCATTAGTGATTATGAATTTGATAAACTGTTGGAAGAACTCATTGCTTTAGAAAAACAATTCCCTGAATTTCTATCCGAAAATTCTCCAAGCCAACGTGTAGGTGGACAAATTACCAAGAACTTTCAAAGCGTAAAACATCAGTATGCGATGTTATCCTTGAGTAATAGTTATAACCAAGAAGATTTATTGGATTTTGATAGACGTGTAAAAGAAGGATTGGGTTTAGATGCTGTCAGTTCGAGCGAAGTCAAGAACGACAGCAAGCCACAAACTTCCCTTTTTGATGCCCCATTTCTCGACTCCGCTCGAAATGACATAAAGACGAAAAATGAAATTGAATATGTATGCGAATTAAAATTTGATGGCTTATCCATTAGTTTAATTTATGAAGACGGACAATTAAAACAAGCCATTACCCGTGGCGATGGTGTGCAAGGCGATGATGTGACCACGAATGCCAAAACCATTAAATCCATTCCATTAAAATTAAAAGGCCACTACCCTGCTAAATTTGAAATACGTGGCGAAGTATTTATGCCTCGCCCGGTGTTTGATGCCATTAATAAAGAACGCGAAGAAATTGGAGATGCCTTAATGGCAAACCCACGTAACGCGGCTAGTGGAAGTATGAAAATGCAAGACTCGGCACAAGTAGCGAAACGAAAACTAGATTGCTTTTTATATTATGTGTTAGGCGACGGTTTACCACACCAATCGCATTTTGATAATATGCATGCGGCTAAAACATGGGGCTTTAAAATTTCGGAAGACGCAAAATTATGCAGCGGTATTAACGAAGTCATTGATTTTATAAATTACTGGGACAAAAAACGCTTTGATTTACCTTACGATATTGATGGCATTGTGATTAAAGTAAACAATTACAACCAACAACAAAATTTAGGATTCACGGCTAAATCGCCACGCTGGGCCATTGCTTATAAATTTAAAGCCGAGCAAGTCAGCACCGAGTTATTAAGCATTGTTTACCAGGTAGGACGCACAGGCGCTATTACACCGGTAGCAAATTTACAACCCGTTGCTTTGGGTGGAACCACGGTGAAACGTGCATCGCTTCACAATGCTGATATTATTGAAAAACTAGATGTGCGTGTGGGCGATTTTGTGTTTGTGGAAAAAGGTGGTGAAATTATTCCTAAAATTATTGGGGTTGATTTAACCAAGCGCAAACCAAACACCGAGCCAACGCAATACATTACACACTGCCCTGAATGTAATACCGAACTGAAACGCGACGAAGGCGAAGCCAACCATTATTGCCCTAATGAAAATGAATGTCCGCCACAAGTGATTGGTAAGATGGATCATTTTGTATCGCGCAAGGCTATGAATATTGATAGTTTAGGTGGCGAAACCTTAGTGCAATTATATAATGCAGGCTTGGTAAAAAACATTGCCGACTTGTATGATTTAAAGAAAGAACAAATCCTGCCTTTAGAACGCATGGCCGAAAAATCAGCCAATAATTTAATAGAAGGATTAGAAGCTAGTAAACAAGTGTCTTTTGAACGCGTGCTCTATGCTATTGGTATTAGACATGTAGGAGAAACCACCGCTAAGAAAATTGCTAAAAAAGTAAAATCATTAGATGTACTAATTCACTCTACTAAAGAAGAATTATTAGCCATTGATGAAGTAGGAGAAATTATTGCCATTAGCATTGCTGATTTTTTTGCTAACCAAAAAAACAAAGACATTATTTTACGACTGAAACAAGCAGGCTTACAATTTGAATTGAGCGAAGAACAACAACAAAGCGGCAGCGACAAACTAAAAGACTTAACCTTCGTTATTAGTGGCGTGTTTGCCAAACACAGCCGCGAGCATTATAAAGAAATGATTGAACTACACGGAGGCAAAAACTCTGGCTCTATTTCCAAAAAAACAAGCTTTGTTTTAGCGGGCGATAATATGGGACCAGAGAAATTAAAAAAAGCAGAATCTTTAGGAATTAAACTCATTAACGAAGATGAGTTTTTGGAGATGCTGAATTAAAATTTTTATTATAATTATAAATACCGATAGAAAGATAAAAACTGGCGGAATATTGCAAAATTAGCAATATAAGCACCATAAAATAGTTCCTATAAGCTAGTTAGCTACAATTGTTCCTACAGACATAATTAAAATGGAAACATTATTTTCGAGAGAAGAAATATCTCAAATATTAACTGAAGCAGACACCAACCAAAATTATTATTTAGGGACACACGTAATTAATGGGAATTCAAACGAAAGATCAATAATTACTATTTCTGAAAACAAACAAATAATATTTGTAGAGGGCAATGACCATACAGGTTTTAAGCATTTGAAAGACAGGCATAACCTTTTTGCATTTAAAAACTATTGGGTTTTAGACAATGAGAAAGGTTTCAGACTTGATAAACCAAGTAAATTTCATCCTAAAATGATGCCTATAATTGAGTATGTTAAAATTGCAGAGACCATTTTCGAGGAATGTAATAAGAATGTGACAAATAATAAAAGGCCAGAAGAATTTGACAAGTATACTGGAACATATTGCTTGAATCTGAAAAAATAGATACGTATCACCTTCTAACATATAAGGACACAAAAATTGTTCATTCTTTATTTCCCGACAAAAAAACGTATAACAAAAAACCTAAAACAAAGTATGGTAAAGGATTTGTTTCTACGAAAACAAAATTTCCAGAAGCATACAATGACCTTATTGTCCCATATGAAAATGAAAAAGGGAAGGTTGTGTACTCAATACTGATAAGAAAATTTTATAATGAAGGAATTGAGAGAACATTTATTCAAAAACATAATATTTCTGGAATACCAGAATCGAGATACCAATTGGCTGAGCGTACTTTTACAGACTATGAATCATTTGACA
>JAEUTR010000672.1 GCA_016787365.1 Bacteroidia bacterium | reverse complement strand
AATTTCTACATATTTATAACCTAACAGATGAAATTTAACCAATTCCATTTGACTGTTATTATAAACACTATTTAATGTAATTTGTGAAAATGAACTATTGTTCAGCAAAATGCAGAAGAATACTTTAATGATTGTTTTCATGTTTCATATTATTTTAATTGTTATTTCGGTTATCTGTCCGAAATCAGCTATTTGCTAATAGCTATAATCAAATATAATAAAAAACTCAGGCTATTGCTAACCTAAGTTTTTAATATGAATAAGCTTAATATAATATTTAACCTAACCTCGAACTCAAATCTTCCCATTTAGCCATTTCAGTTTCCAAGTCTTTTTTTAATTTATTGTATGAGTTGAAAAAATTTGGGTCTTTGGTTAATTCTTCATAAGAAGCAGGGATAGCGAGTTTATCATCTAAAGTTTTAATCTCCAACTCTAAACGTTCAATTTGTTCTTCTGCTTTTTTAATTTGTGAAGCGATTTGAGTTTGTTGTTTTTTCTTTTCTGCTGCTTCAAAATCACTACTGGAGACTGAGGTACCCGCAGTCTTTTTTTCAGCAACAGGAACAGCTTTCACTCCTGATTTATCTAAATCTAATTGATTTAAACGTTCCACTTTGCGAATTTCCATAAACTCTTTAATATCGCATAAATATTCTTTTACGTGTCCGTCTCTAAATTCAAATAAACGATCACACATCCCGGTCATAAAATCCCTATCGTGGCTTACCATCACAATCGTTCCTTCATAATCAATTAAAGCTTGCTTCAACACTTCTTTAGATTTAATATCCAAGTGATTGGTTGGCTCATCTAATAATAATAAATTATATGGCTCCAATAACAATTTACATAAAGCTAAACGTCCGCGTTCTCCTCCACTCAACACTTTAACCTTCTTATCAATATCTTCTCCTCCAAACAAGAACGAACCTAATAAGCTACGCACCTGACGACGAACATCACCAACAGCTAATTCATCGATGGTTTCAAAAACGGTTTTATCTAAATTTAATTTTTCTTCCTGATCCTGTTCAAAGTATCCCATCAATACACTATGTCCTAATTGCACTGTACCATCAAATTGGATTTTTTTGGCAATCATTTTCATCATGGTTGATTTTCCTTCACCATTACGTCCAACCAATCCAATTTTTTCTCCTTTAGTAATAATAAAATTAGCATCAGAGAAAATTTGTTTCTCGCCATACTTTTTTCCGGCGTGTTCAGCAGTAATAACAATTTTACCGCTATGAGCCGGTGCCGGGAAACGAAAACGAACAGAGGCAGTATCCACATCGTCTACCTCTACTCTATCCATTTTATCCAACTTCTTAATCAACGATTGTGCAAAAGCTGCTTTACTTGCCTTTGCTCTGTTTTTATCAATTAAGGTCTCATATTGATTAATGATACGTTGTTGATTTTTTGCTGCATTTTCTTGCTGTTCTTTACGCTCTGCTCTTAATTCTAAATAGTGAGAATAATTAGTACGATAATCGTAAATTTTTTGGTTTACAATTTCAATCGTACGCTTAGTTACAGTATCTAAAAACGTTTTATCATGACTAATTAATACAACAGCTCCTCCAAAGGTTTCCATAAATTCTTCCAGCCATTGTATCGCTTCAATATCCAAGTGATTTGTTGGCTCATCAAGCATCAACACATCAGGTTTTTGTAATAATAATTTGGCTAATTCAATACGCATTCTCCAACCTCCACTAAATTCAGATGTCTGACGTGAAAATTCTTTACGTTCGAATCCTAATCCCATTAAAATTTTCTCGATCTCTTCGGTTGTATTACTTGCGCCTACAATATCCAAACGTGTATTAATTTCTGTTAAGTCTTCAATCAGTTTCATGTAAGCATCACTTTCGTAATCTGTACGCGTTTCCAATTGATGATTGATGTCGTCTAAACGAGCCTGCATGGCCTGAATTTCAGCAAAAGCTGTTTCTGTTTCTTCAAACACCGTACGTCCATGTTGATGGGTCATATCCTGAGGTAAATACCCAATTTTGCAATCTTTTGGGATAGTTACTTCCCCCTTAGTAGGAGATTGATGTCCTGCCAA
The DNA here is from genome assembly GCA_016787365.1 of Bacteroidia bacterium. Classification (GTDB taxonomy): domain Bacteria; phylum Bacteroidota; class Bacteroidia; order B-17B0; family Aurantibacillaceae; genus UBA4416. The sequence continues at coordinate 4,082 of JAEUTR010000672.1, read as the reverse complement.
TAATTTAAGCATTGTACTTTTGCCTGCACCATTCTTGCCTGCCAAACCAATACGGTCTTTTGCATTGATTAAAAAAGATACATTATCAAATAAATTATACCCGCCAAACGAAACTGTAACACTATTAACCGAAACCATTGAAATTATTATAAATTTTTAAGGTTGCAAAGATAGGTAATTTAGTGAATAGTTGCTAGTGATTAGTAATTAGCAAGTTTGTAATTGATTAGATAATATTAAACATTACGTTTAGGCGGTTCCCAGGCACTTTCATGAGAGGCAGAAATGAATTTGAAATAGCCTAGTAACAGGGCGAAATTCATTAAAATGAAATGTCCTAAAGCATTTACAAAAGGAATCTTTAGTTTAATCTTTTCGAGTAGAATAGTTAAAACAGGTAACAAAATTAACAAGATATAAGTCAAGCTTATCCATTTAAAAAATGGATAATAAACCGTTAATATCAATGAACAAACTAATGAAAAAACTATAGCAAAAGGTGTAAACCAGCGAAGCACTTTGTGAGAAAAAAAGGCGAAACCAAAACCCTTATTAATAGGAAACAACAAGTACTTATAATATTTTAAGTTTCTAAAATTACCCAAAGATATTCTGATTTTACGTTTAAATTCAATCATAGGAGCATCGTTCACATCTTCATAACACAAAGCTTCCGGCTCAAACAATACCTTTCCTTTTTTTGAAATAACATCCAGTGTAATAAAAAAATCGTCCATTAAAAATCCATCCGGTACTTTTACGAAATTTTGTTTTTTGATTGCGTAACAGCCACCTTCAACTCCAACACAAAAACCATAGTGCAAACTTTCATTATGTTTTAGCTGATTTTCGAAATTCATATAAAAAATTTCCTGATCTGAAATCCCTTCATTTTTTGGAGAAAATTTATGGATATTTCCACATACCAGTTGCGCTTGTTTTTCTACTAAATTATAAACCAAAGCCTTGATAGTATTTAGTTCAAAAAACACATTGGCATCTGTAAATACTAAATGTTCTGTTGTAGTTAAATCAATTAGTTCATTAATGATTTTCAACTTACCGTTTCGGTTTGTTTTTTTTATTAAAGTAATGAATGGATACTTCGCTGCATATTCTTCAATCACTGTATTCGTAGTATCCGTAGAGTTGTCAGAGCCTACTAATACATGTAACTTATCTTTCGGATAATCTGAATGAATAATCGATTCCAATTTTCTGACAATAACCTTTTCTTCGTTAAATACTGAAAAAACAACTGTCACAGGCGGCCAGTCCGTTATTTTAGAATAATTATTTTTCAAATGCGCTATTTTAGAAGCTCTTGTTTTCATAAGCCACGGAAATACCATATAGCAAAATACCGGAACCAGTATGCAAAGCAAAAAAATTATGAAAACAACGTATGCCATTCTTATAATATGTTCTCGACTCCGCTCGAACCGACAATAGAATAATCTTTAACGATATTATAGAGTGTATCTCTTTCTACAGGTGTACGTTTTACCTGAGTAATGATCTCAACCAATTCCTGAGTAGTTAATTTAGGGTTTTGCTCTTCGGCACCAGCCATGCTATATATTTTTGTTGTATCATCAATCGTTCCATCCATATCATCTACTCCAAAATTTAACGATAACTGCGCTGTACTTCTACCAATCATAGCCCAATAGGCTTTGATATGATCAAAATTATCTAAATAGATTCTACTAATGGCATAGTTTCTTAAATCTTCAATCACACTTACTTCAGGCACATCCGACATATCATTATTTCCATTCCTAAATTTTAAAGGGATAAATGCATTGAATCCTTTTGTTTTGTCCTGTAGTTGACGCAATCTTTCCAAATGATCTACTCTATGAGCAAATGTTTCAATATGTCCGTATAACATCGTTGCATTTGATTGCATTCCCATGCCATGCCAGATCTCATGAATACTTAGCCATTCCTCGGCGCTGCATTTTCCACCAGCAATCTTATCTCTGATTTCTTTATCAAAAATTTCAGCTCCACCACCAGGCATCGAATCTAAACCTGATTCTTTTAATAACTTCATTCCTTCTTCGTAAGTTACTTTTGCCTTCTTAAAAATATAATGACATTCAACAGGAGTTAATGCCTTTACGTGTAAATCAGGGCGATGTGCTTTAATTGCTTTAAACAAAGATGTATAAAAATTTAAATCCTGTTTTGGAATAACTCCTCCTGTTATATGAACTTCGGTTACATGTTGTCCATCATATTTTTTGATGATATCCATCATCTGATCTATGGATAACTCCCAACCTTCTTCACGTTGCTTTATCAAACGTGAATAAGCGCAAAACGAGCATGTATAAACACAAATGTTGGTTGGTTCTACATGAAAATTTCGGTTAAAAAAAACAAAGTTCTTATTCTTTTTTTCTCTTACGTAATTAGCTAATGTACCTAAATAAGATAGATTAGCGTGTTCAAATAAATAAACACCTTCGTCAAACGATATACGCTCTCCTTTAAATATTTTTTTTGCAATATTTTTTAACTCGTTATTTAATTGAGTTGATTGTAAAATTAATTCTTCAGGGTTTTCTAAAATCATGGTATAAAGGTAAGGTATTAAATAAAAAAGTCCCGCTAAAAGCGGGACTTTTTTAAGTATAATGTTAACTAATATTACTTAGTAACAGAAAATTTACTATACATTTTAGCATTTTCTGATTTAACGCTATATAAATAAACACCAGCATTTAAATGAGATAAATCAACTTTCGAAGTATGATTTCCTGCTTCTAAATTATCAAACTTAATAGAATTAACTAATTTACCAGTTACATCATAAATTTCAATTTCAGCTTTACCAGCTTTTAATAGACCAAAATTAATAGTGATTTCATTTGCAGCAGGATTAGGAAATGCAGCAAATAATGTCAAATCTTTTTTAGAAACGCTATTATTAATTCCTTGTGTAATATCCAAAACAGGGAAAATTAATAAATCAAGGTTAGCTCCAAAAATAGAGTTTACAGATGACCAACCACCTGCTAAAAGTGGGTTTGCAGGAGTAATAACGTTAGCAACCCAAGATAAACTATCTGATGAAGAACAACCTGCTGCAGTAGATAAAATAGCTAATGTATCTAAACCAGCACCACCAATTGAAGGAGCTTCAATACCTACAAAGAAATTACCTGCACTTAAAGGAACCGGAGTTCCAAAAGAAATAACATCACTACCCGTAAAAGTATTTAATCCTTTTGTAGCAGTAACACCTACTTGTGAAGCAGGTCCTTTAGTTGTAGCATTTTCAGTATAAACTTTAGCGCTAACATTACCTGTTCCTTCAGCCTTTGCTGAATAAACAATAACATCCGTTACAGATGCATTTCCTGTGGTATTATATTTTTGAGCTGCAACATTTGTGGCATCAGTTATTGTAGGAGTCCCAGCTGCTGCTGCTAATCCAGCAGAAAGAGTATATGTTGTTAAATTTGTTCCAAAAGTATAACCTACAGATTCTACTGTAAAGTTAGTTGTAGCTTGCGGGCTCGCCCAACTAGCATAATAAACAATGTTAGCAGTATTTGTAGCACAACCACCTGCTGTAAAAGTTGGAGGTGTTAATGTACTGGTTGCAGCAGTTTTAGCAATTGAGCCGCTATTTAATAAAACCGCTTTATTAACAGGATTAGCCGTTAATGTTTTAGTAATTTTTAATTGAGCATTTGCTCCTAAAAATAAGGCTCCTAAGCCCAATGTTAAGTAGATTTTTTTCATGCGTTATTTTTTTTAATTGTTAGTAATGATGTAAACATAATATTTAGTTTCTGAATAAAAAATGCCGTTAATCACAAATATGACAGATAGCCAACTTTTTAACATTTTTTCGTATATTAAGTTAAAATTATGGAAAGTTAAATATTTAGCATCCTTATACTAAATTATTTAGGTATATTTTGGTATATTTGACATTGAATCTGAATCAAATTAGACATATCCTTCAATCAAGTTATATGCGCTTAAGCTCTTTATTCTTGTTTTTAGCAATTTTTTATTGCTCAGATTCTTATTCTCAAATAAAAAATGAGGATGAATTAAAA
>JAEUTR010000627.1 GCA_016787365.1 Bacteroidia bacterium | reverse complement strand
TTCCAAGTACCGTTTAAAACTTGTTCCGCCCACCGAGATTATATGAACTCCCATAATATGAGGTTTATTGCCAGTGATAATCTCAAAGAACTTTTCCATTAGGATATATTCTGCATCGCCTTCGACTAAAATAATTTTATTTGATAAAATAAACTCAAGGATATTATTGTCGGGTGATTTTATAAAAAACTTCGCTGTGCTATCAGTTAGTTTACCCAAGTCTATTGAAACTGCACTGTTACTATTCAGCAAGATTGTATTCCTTAGATCAAGTCTTGAGGAAATCATATTGCTGTGAGTTGCAATAAAAAGCTGCTTGTTTTTTGATTCATTAAGTCTTTCAATCAAATTATGCATATGAATGTAACTTAAATGATTTTCGGGTTCCTCTAATAAAATGAAATCAAGCTCGGTGTCATTTTTCTGTAACGCAAACTCTGTTTTAATAAAGCATTGTCTGCCTTTTCCTCTGTTTTGAATATCTATATTTCCCTCAGTAATAGTAAGGTCAGATTCAAGATTAGATTTAGTATTATTCTTAATAGAAAACTCATATTTTCCATTGCCAGTTTTGGAATTAAGCTCTTTTAAAACTTTTTCCCTGAAATCAATCTTGTAATTTCTATACTCGAATAGATGCCTGTTTTTTTCAGAAGTATTTACTGAACTATTGTAAAGAGTCTTTATATATGAATTTGTGGCATATTCGTTATTTATTGAAGTATTGTCAAGAAGGATATGCTTAAATTCCTTCCTAAATCCAAGAAATGGATGTCCACCGAACTTAAGAAATTGAATTGAATAATATTCAAAAGGAAAGTTTAAATTATTTTCCTTTAAGATTTCTGCAATGTCCTTACTAGATTCTTCGATTGGTGAACAAATCAAACTAACTCCAAAATGTTTAGTTTTTAATGAATTGTTTTCACCATAAAATTGGTCGTCATCAATTTTGTCAAAATACAATTCAACAGTTAAAGTTGGAAGGGTGTCATATGTATTGGTTTTAAAAAAATCCTGAATTGTTACATTGTTAAATAATGTGTCCAAGCCTAAAGTCTCAACCTTACTTCTACTGCCTGATAAAACCAAGTCTATTGCAAGGAGAATTGAACTTTTTCCTGATTCGTTGTCACCTACAATAACATTTGTATTTGATTTAAAATCTATCTCAATGTTCTGGAATTTTTTAAAGTTAAATGCTCTTAGCTTAATTATATTCATTGTCTTTTTTATTGTCTATATGTTGGTGGTCTAGTAGCATTGTGCCTAACGGTTCACGTATTGGCGATGGTGGGGCATTTGAAAAACGTCAGTCCAACATTTGCACAAATGCCTAATAGAATTACAAATGCTGAGTTTACAACAGTCAGCCCCACTATTACCAATACGATGTTAGTGGCTGTTTTTTATTCTCTCAATGCTTGTTTTATTATATGAGTTGTCCATTCGCTTTCTTTTTTGTCTTTATCAAATACAGCATAACCGTCTGCTTTATAGTTAAAACTATTCTTCCATTTTCCGTCTTTGTTTTGTTTTTTGTTTATATGATTTCTTAAGACAGTTGAATTTTTGTCTGACAATAAATTAGCTTTGTTTGCAAATCGCAACAATTCAACTGCATTTAAGTGATATGTTTCTGGAAAAGAAATATCGGTAATGTGTTTTGTTATCGGCTCATCTTTGCTTAAACGTTTAAAAAATTTATGGTCAAGTATATAAGTTGTGCCTTTCTTTAATTGAATGTCAAATTTCGTTTCGTTTGTTTGTTCTTTAAAGTCTCTCAAAGCAAAAACCGATTTTGCTAAACCAATATAACAAGGTGTGTTCTTAAAACAACCTCCATATTTGTCAAAATTTAAATTCGGTATTTCTACTTTTACACCTTTTTGCATTGGCTGGTTTGTATTAATCCACTCAACTGCATTTCGCACTTGTTGGTCTGTTGCTCTGTCCAAACGACATAATGCTGAAACTATCATTGCATTATAGCAAGGTAAAAACATTTTCTCGTCACCACTTAATGAAAATCCAAATGGTGTTGCAAGTTTTTCGTAAACTATATCAATGAGTTTTTGAGTATAATCTAACTTGCTGATGTATGGAATTTCACTAATACAGATAAGTCGCCACACTAATGCAAGTGGTTTTTCTGGTAGGTCGCACGTAAGTTCTGCTACAAGTTCAGATTTTTGAAGTTTGTCAATAATCTGCTTGTCGGAAAAAATTTGTCCGTTGTCAATACCGATTTTTAGTTCTAATGCTGTGTCCACTTCTTCGTTATGTTTCGTTGTCTCGATAAAATAGCCACTAACAAATGCTAAACGTATTGCGTTTAGCCTATTTCAATAAGCAATGCGCTTTATCTCAAATTTTGGTAGCTAATACGCTATTAACTTATTAAACAGTAGTTAATTAGGCAGTTAAAATATTAAAAAATAGAAAATATTCCAATTGTTTTATTTTACTGTGCTTTTAGCGTCCGTCAGCCGCAGGCTGTTGCAGAACTCTGATTTTGGTGTCATTTCGAAACTTGATGTTTTTTATCAAGTGAGAAATCTTTTTAAATTCCTGCTTTTTAAGATCTCTCACCCAACAAAAAAGGGTTCGAGATGACAAAAAAGACTAATCAGGAGACTGTAAAAAAGTATGTGTAAATGAGGTCTTCATAAGAAAGGAACAATTCTATCATTAAAAAATAAAGAAAAATGAGCAAGAAAAGAAGCCCAGGCAGCTTTAGGAGCAATCCAATTTTTAGAAATATCAGAATAAGCAAGAAAAAGAAGTTTAAATAAAGCATCATCATTAGGGAAAACGGCTCTATTTTTAGAGACTTTACGAAATTGCCTGTGAAGAGCTTCAACAGCATTGTTGGTATAAATAATTTTACGAATTTGTTCAGGGAATTGAAAATAATGAGAAAGATAGTTCCAGTTGGTTCTCCAGCTTTTAATAACAGCTGGATATTTTTTACCCCATTTTTCATCAAGAATATCAAGATTAAGTTCAGCAGCCTGAAGAGTAGGAGCCTGATAAACAGGTCTTAAATTATTTAAGAAATCAGGTTTGTCTTTACGAGCAATAAACTTAAGCGTATAACGAATCTGATGAATAACACATTGCTGGATAAGAGTATCAGGGAATACAGTTTCTAAAGCATCCTTAAAACCATTTAATCCATCAACACAGGTAATCAGAATATCCTGTACTCCCCGGTTTTTAATTTCAGTTAATACTCCAAGCCAGTAATGCGCTCCTTCATTTTCACCAATCCAGATACCAAGTAAATCACGTCTACCTTCAACATCAATTGACAAACAGGTATAAGCCGCTTTAGTTATTACTTTACCATCCTGTTTAACTTTATAGTGAATAGCATCAAAATAAACTATGGTATAAATAGGTTCAAGAGGTCTGTTATGCCATTCTTTGGCTTTATCGATTATTTTATCGGTGATGTTAGAAACAAGGGTAGCTGATATTTCAATTCCATAGAGTTCCTGAACGTGTGATTGAATATCACGTGTGGTCATACCTTTAGCATACATAGAAATGATTTTATCTTCAATTGGACCAAGAGTTTTTTCGTATTTTTTAAGAATCATTGGGTCAAAATCACCATTGCGGTCACGCGGAACACGAAGATCAATTTCTCCATTATCAGTACGAATAGATTTAGGAGAAGAGCCATTTCGGGAATTCCCAGAATTATTGCCAAGAGAGGAGTGTTTTTCATAGCCAAGGTGCTCAGTTAATTCTTCTTTAAGCATAGTTTCCAGAGATTCTTTAATAAGTTTTTTAATAACTCCATCTTTACCCATAAGATCATTATAGGTTTTTGCATTTGCAAATTCTTCCTCAAGTTTTTGAATCATTTCGGGTGTAAGTTTCATTTTAACTCCGTGTAAAATAGTTGGGAAATATATTGTTTTTGTCCCATTTTTTTGACCCAAATAAAGGGGTATTTCGCTACGCTCAATACCCCTTTATTTCTATTTACACATATTATTTTACACTACCTTTACACTACCCTAATCAGCAATAGCCGACTGATGCCTGTTTCCGAAGTGGAGTAGCCTCTTTCCGAACCAGAGTAGCCTCTTTCCGAACCGGAGTAGCCTCTTTCCGGACTGGAGTAGGCTCTTTCCGAAGTGGAGTAACTTCTTTCCGGTGCCGGAAAATGGTTGCTCCTGAAATGTAAAGAGTTACTCCAAAATTGAAAACTGCTACTCCAAAATTTAATGCACCCGCTCTGTTAAGGAATAGATTAACTCTATAACGGAATAAGGTAACTCCTGCCTGGAAAATGGTTCCTCTTAAAATGAAAAGGGGATTTCTTTGAAGGAATGCTGTTAAACCAATTGAGAAAATTTGTTTTATGGTTTAATGTTTATTTTAATGTGCTTTGAGGCATCAGACGCCCACATCTGATGCCTCAAACATCCTTTTTAAAATTATTTAAATATTTGAAAAATCATAAG
>JAEUTR010000622.1 GCA_016787365.1 Bacteroidia bacterium | reverse complement strand
ATATTTTAATGTAGTGCATTCTCATTTTTCCGGAGATATGTGCAATTACTACGTGACCATTTTCCAATTCCACTCTAAACATGGCATTACTCAATGATTCTATAATAATACCATCTAACTCAATATTTGCCTGTTTTGCCATTATTAAGCTTGTTGCATTGTCATTTGGTTATTACTACGACCTTTTATTCTTCCGTTTTTCATTAAACCATCATAATGGCGGTTTAATAAATATGTTTCAATTTGTTGTAAAGTATCTAATACCACGCCAACTAAGATTAATAAGGATGTTCCACCGAAGAAATCAGCAAACGCACTATTTATTCCTAATTTTATAGCAATAGAAGGTAAAATTGCAACAAATGCTAAGAAAAGTGATCCTGGTAAAGTGATACGTGACATTACCTGATCAATAAATTCTGCTGTACTTTTTCCTGGTTTCACACCCGGTACAAATCCTCCATTACGTTTCATATCATCTGCCAGTTGGTTTGGATTGATCATAATGGCTGTATAGAAGTATGTAAATGCAATAATTAAGGAAGCGAAAATAAAGTTATACCAAAATCCATATCTATCAGCAAATACACCACCTGTACCTCCGGAAAAACCTGAAACAGCAGCAGGAATAAACATAATTGCCTGTGCAAAGATAATAGGCATTACACCAGCGGCATTTACTTTTAAAGGTAAATATTGACGAACACCACCAACTTGTTTGTTACCAACAATCTTCTTAGCGTATTGCACCGGTATTCGTCTAGTTCCTTGTACTAATAAAATACAACTAACAATGATGAATAGCAAGAACACTATTTCTAATAAGAACATAATTAAACCACCACCAGCACTTTGTAAACGAGATCCAAACTCTGATGTAATTGCGAAAGGTAAACGGGAAATAATACCAATCATAATTAATATAGAAATACCATTTCCAATACCTTTATCTGTAATTCTTTCTCCCAACCACATAATAAACATAGTACCCGCAACTAAAATAATAGTTGACTGAATACCAAACCATGTAGGATCGATACCAACTACTCCAGGTTTTGTATATACCTGAGCAGCTAAATATCCCGGAGCTTGAACGGCAGTTACTGCAACAGTTAAAAAACGAGTGTATTGGTTGATTTTTTTACGACCACTTTCACCTTCTTTTTGCATTTTTTGGAAATAAGGAACAGCCATACCCAATAATTGGATGATAATGGAAGCCGTAATATAAGGCATAATACCTAATCCAAAAATAGACGCTCTAGAAAATGCTCCACCGGCAAAGGCATTAATTAAAGCGATAATACCACCATCATTTCCTGAATTCTCATTTGCAAGAGCCAATACTTCGGTATTAATACCTGGCAATACAACATAAGAACCCAAACGATAGATCAAAATAAGGCCAAGGGTCGTTAAAATCCTTTGCTTTAGCTCTTCTATCTTCCAAATGTTTTGGAGGGTTTCTAAAAAACGTTTCATATATTAGATTAGATTTCTGTTGCTACTCCACCTTTCGATTCAATTGCTGCTTTAGCAGTTGCTGTGAATGCGTGAACTGTAATATTTACTTTTGATTTTAATTCACCTCTTCCCATGATTTTAATTAAATCATTTTTAGAAGCTAATCCATTCGCTAATAAAACATCACGTGTAATATCAGTAATATTTTTTGTGTCAACTAATTTTTGAATTACATCTAAATTAACTCCTTTATGATCAACACGGTTTACATTCTTGAAACCAAATTTAGGAACACGACGCTGTAAAGGCATTTGACCACCTTCAAAACCACGTTTCTTTTTGTTACCAGAACGAGATTGAGCACCTTTGTGACCTTGAGTAGCTGTACCGCCACCGCCAGAACCTTGTCCACGACCTCTTCTAAAATTATTTTTTACTGAACCTTCTGCAGGTGTTAATGAACTTAATTTCATTTTAATTTCCTTTTATAATTAAATACTTTCTACTGTCAATAAATGGGCAACTGCATTAATCATTCCTTGAACTTGAGGAGTTGCTTCTTTAATAATGCTATGGTTTAATTTTCTTAAACCTAATGCTTGAACTGTTGCTCTTTGTCTAGCGTTCCTTTTTATAGGACTTTTAGATAATGTTACCTTAACTTGTGCCATCTCTTTTCTTATTATCCGTTAAATACTTTGTCTAAATTAATACCTCTTTGTCTAGAGATAGCTAATGGATCACGCATTTTTGCTAATGCATCAATAGTAGCTTTAACCACATTGTGAGGGTTAGAAGATCCTTTTGATTTAGCTAATACATCAGTAATACCAACACTTTCTAAAACTGCACGCATCGCACCACCGGCAATTACACCTGTACCATGAGCTGCTGGTTTTAAGAACACGCGAGAACCACCGAACTTACCATTTTCAGCATGAGGAACTGTACCTTTTAATACAGAAACTTTTACTAAATTTTTCTTTGCATCATCAATACCTTTAGTGATAGCATCTGTAACTTCATTTGCTTTTCCTAATCCGTATCCTACAACACTTTTCTCATCACCAACAACAACGATAGCAGCGAAACTGAAGTGACGACCACCTTTAGTAACTTTAGTTACACGTTGTATCGCAACTAATTTATCTTTTAGTTCGATGTCTGTTGACTTAACTTTTTTTACAACTTCTTTTGACATGTTATGTATGTTCTTTTTATACTAATTAAAATTTTAAACCTGCTTCGCG
>JAEUTR010000588.1 GCA_016787365.1 Bacteroidia bacterium | reverse complement strand
AAAAGAATAGGTTGATGCATAAGGAGTAAAAGCAACCGAATCCCATTTGCTTAAAGTAGGAATATATTGATATAAAACGACATTACCGGAGGTAGACCCAGAAACATTACCTGACATTGATTTAAGATTACATTGTATCATTTTATGAATAAAAGCATCTGCTGTACCAACACTTGTAATATTTTTCACTCCAGTATTGGGATCAAAATCAACTTTTCCAGCAAATTTACCCGCAGTGTAAATCGAATTATATTTGTCTAAAATAATAGCTGTCGCATACTCCATATCAGCACCTCCTAAACTTTTAACCCACACAAAATTACCAGCTGTGTCTAATTTAGAAATAAAAACATCAAAGATTCCGTTTGGTACTATATTATTAATTCCACTATTAGGGTCAAAATCGGCAGTGCCATTATATAAACCAGAAAAATATATATAACCAATATTATCTAAAACCAATGTTTTCCCATATTCAAGTCCAGAACCTCCAATACTTTTTGTCCAAATTAAATTTCCATTGTTATCTAATTTTAAAACAAAAACATCGTCTCCGCCAACTGATGTTAAATTAGATGTGCCAGCATTTGGATCAAAATCTACTGTTCCTGAATAATAGCCAGTCGTGTAGATTTTACCAAGTGCATCTATAGCAATAGCATAGGCAATATCTGTTGAAATTCCCCCTATACTTTTTGCCCAAATAAAATTACCATTACCATCTAATTTTGAAATAAAAATATCTTCAACTCCTGCTGATGTTAAATTAAAAACAGTGGCACTAGGATCAAAATCTGCTGTTGCTTCGTAATGACCTGTAGTATAAATATTACCTAATGCATCAATATTCATTGCACCTGGAAAATCATTAGAACTTCCTCCCATGCTTTTTGCCCATATAAAATTACCAGTTGCATCTAGTTTTAATACAAAAATATCACCAGCTCCCGTTGAGGTTAAATTTGAAATGCCGGCACCCGGATCAAAGTCTGCCGTTCCCGAAAAAGTACCAGTTGCAATTAGATTTCCCGAAGCATCAACAGCAATAGATTTAGCTGCATCATTACCAGTTCCTCCCATGCTTTTAGCCCAAATAAAATTACCGTTGCCGTCTAATTTTAAGATAAAAGCATCATTTCCACCTAGTGATGTTAAATTTGTAATTCCTCCATTTGGGTCAAAATCAGTTGTATTACTAAAAGTTCCATTTATATATATGTTTCCTGAACCGTCTAATATTAAACCATTACTATAAGTATCGTTTGTACCTCCAAAATTTTTAGCCCAAATAAAATTACCAACGCTATCTATTTTTGAGATAAAAGCATCGTTACTACCTATTGAAGTTAGATTGTTAATTCCTACTCCTGGATTAAAATCTAACGTTCCACTAAAATAACCTGTTGTATAAATGTTTCCAGAATTATCAACTGCAACAAAAGGATCTCCAATATTACTTCCAGCACCTCCTATAGTTTTAATATATTGTAATAATGGTTTTTGTGCTTTTCCTAATAAAGAGATAACGATGAAGCAGTAAATGAAGTACTTTGTTTTTTTCATATTTAAAAATTAAAGGGATTGAAAATACAGGTCAGGATTTTTTGTATATAATATCGACGATGTATTTATTAAGATCAGTTATTGTGTTTCCAAATATAATAAAAAAGCCACCCGTTAGTTAGCGGATGGCTTTTTAATTTAAAAACTATTTTAATGTATTACTGATAATTTGGTAACACTTTCATTTCCATTTATATTTATTTTGATAAAATATAAGCCTGTTTTTAAATCAGCAATATTCCATGAAATCTTATAATTATCAATACTTTGTTGACTGCTTGGCAATAATGTTTTAACTGATTTACCCAATATATCAAATAATTCAATTTTTACTAGGGCACTATTTTTTAAATTGTATTGAACAGATAAAAGATTGGAAGCAGGATTAGGGAATACTTTAATCTGATGTTCGATAGCCGTTAGGTCATTTATACCAACATAAGGTGCATTAACAGGATTAATTTTCATTGAATCTACCGTAAAATCAAGATCAGAATATTCATTATTTGTTAAATCAATAACTCTGTGGTAAGTGTTATTCGTATCTAATCCCGGTATATCAATTAAAATAAAGTAAGATTCATTATTCACATTAACAGGTAATCCGGTTAAGGTATATGTTCCTGTTATCGGATCAGTAGTTGTTTGAGCAAACATTTGTCCTCCCGGATTTTTACCTCCTTTAACCACTATACCACCAATAGGCTCACCAGGAGCAGAAGGACTAAACACACTTCCCGGTTTTTGATCATAACCTAGGGCTTTGGTTACCTTACCTTTTAATGTACCTGATCCGCTGCCAATATCAACCAACGAAATAATATTAATGTTTTGAGTTGTATTTGTATTGCATCCATGAGAAATAATGGTTGCATTTTTCCAGCTGATAGAACTTGTTGCATATGTAATTTGCTCGTTTGGAATAGACGGAATAGCTTTAATAACATATAAAGCACTATCTACTGTTCCAAAACTATATGTTGAATTATATGGAGTTACATTTATAGAATCCCATTTACTTAACAAAGAACTGTATCTGTATAATGCCAAAAATCCATTAGTGGCGCCTAAAGTACTGGTTACACTGCCACTTAATGTTTTAGATGGTGTAACAAAAACCGATGTTACAGAACTACTTTTACAACCAAACAATGTAGTTCCGGTAACTGTATAACTGGTATTAGCTGTTGGTCTTACATTAATAGTTGGTATGGTATCCATGGTACTCCACATATAAATATCAGCTCCGCTGGCAGATAAGATGGATAGATTTCCACTACAGATATTAGTTGCTGATGTGTTTAACAATAAATTAGGTTTAGGATTTAAAGTAACGGTATATGATTGCATATTAACACAACCACCAGCATTTGTCCCACTTAAACTATAAACTGTAGTACTTACAGGCATTACAGTAATGTTAGTTGTTGTATTACCACTACTCCAAAAATAGGTCATTGCTCCTGAACCATTTAATACAATCGTATCTCCTTCACATACTGAAGAACTGCTTGCGCTTATTGTTACTGAAAAACTTGTATTTAATAATACAGAGGCGTTATTACCGCCATTGTTAGCAGAGGCAATATCCATTTTAGAATCACCGTTAAAATCTCCCGAACTTAATGTTACAGGACCTGTTCCTGTAGCAAAATTACTTTGCGCACTAAAAGTACCATTTCCTGAACCTAATATTACAGATATATTATCTGTGTTATAATTAGATGCTGCTAAATCTATAAAACTATCACCATTAAAATCCGAAGCAACAATTGATGACATTCCATTACCCGCAGGGTAATTTACTGTAGACCCAAAAGTGCCATTGCCTATCCCTAACAACACAGATATATTATTTGAATTTGCATTTGCTGTAGCGATATCTTTATTACCATCTCCATTAAAATCACTGAATATTAAAGATGCAGGATATGTCCCTACCGAATAATTTACAAAAGTAGTATCAAAACCTGTTGCTGAACCTAATTTAACGGAAACATTATTTGTTGTACCATTTACAGTTGCAATATCAGGATAAGTATCATTATTGAAATCGGCCGAAATAATAAGATGTGAAATAGCACCAATATTATAATTTATCGCAGATCCGAATGTGCCATTAACCGACCCAAATAAAATAG
>JAEUTR010000059.1 GCA_016787365.1 Bacteroidia bacterium | reverse complement strand
AATTAATTTAAATTCTAATCTTCTGTTCACTGCATGTTCATCATCACTGCAAATAACATTATTACCACAGTTATTAATTAATTTCGATTCCCCATAACCAATGGCTTTAATTCGGGTAGCATTAACTCCTTTACTAATGATATAGTTTTTAGCTGAATTAGCACGTTGTTCGCTTAGCTTTAAATTGTAGGTATCACTTCCTTTGCTATCACTATGAGCGCTTAACTCAATACTAAATTTCTCATTGCTTAGCATTGCTAATACTACTTTATCTAATGTTTGTTTAGATTGTTCCTGAAGATTAGCTTTATTAAATTCAAACAATATATTTTCTACAATGGTAGAATTATTACCGGGTTTAGTGTCTTGTTCATCTTTTTCTATAATCGATAACCATGGATCGTCTACATATATTTCAGATAGTTTACTTTGTTCAGCTGATAAAGGTTTGTAATTAAAACGATGACCTTTTACTGTAGATACAAGTTTAATCAGGTTATCTTCATTATCAAACACTAAAATATTATTGAATGATTCAAGAATGTTCTTTTCATTTTCAGCAGTAATTAATAACTGTTTGGTGTATGGCATATGTTTAAAAGAAAAATCTCCCTTTTCATTAGTCATAGCTGAATCAATTTTTTCGAACTCATCATTCAGTAGCATTACTTTTAAATTAACTAAAGGATTATTTTTATTATCACCGTACAAACGACCTTTAACATTCATTTTTAATTCCGAATCATCAACTACAATATCGTTAAAGGTGGTGTTTGACACAGAAAGAAATTTATAAATGAATTTTTTACCTGAAACAGAATCCAAACGTTTAATGAATTTATCTTTCACACTATATAAATTCATAATATAATTTAATTCTGAATCGGCACTATCATATGCCAGATAATATGAATCTCCGGGAATAATTTTATAGAATAAAAAATTACCTAAAGCATTTGTTTTTGTTTTTTGAATAATCTGGTTCTTGTTATTCATTAAATAAACCGTTTTATTAGAACCTACTTTTCTTTCTGTTCCATTTGTAGCAACTAATTTGCCAGCTATGTTGTATTTAAAATCGTTGTTTGTGAGTTTACTTATGAGTTGATTTTCCTCTTTATTTTTAAAAGCGTAAGTTTGATTAGGATCTGAAATAGCAATGTCTATTTTTTGAGAAGATGTATTTAATAATTTTATTTTATCATTATTAGGATTATCCGTACTATTTAATGATAGTGTTATGCCATCAGCTTGCTCAGCATCAACTCCCTGAAAAATAAACATACCGTGATTAGTTGTTTGAGACGAAGAAATGATTTCTCCCTTCTTATTTAGCAAGGAAACCGTTTTATTTTTAATAGGTGTTTGTTTATCATTATCCAGACTCAATTTGCCTGCAAGCTGAATATATTCTTTTATTTTTTCGGTTGTAATAAATGGAACAGTTGTGTCTTTTTTTACGACAGGCTCTTTTTTATAAATATTACTTATAAACTTATTCATATAAACAGTATCGTCCACAAATTTTGATTTTCCATCAAATACAATTTGATGAAACTGTTTGGTAAATTGAGCAGTATCAATTGTATTTGGATCTTTAGGAAAGAAAGGAATATCTAAAGCATATGTAATTCTATAATGACGTTTTTCTTCGGGGATACCATCTGCAAAAATTCTGATATACATAGGCTGGCATTTATCATTATAAAAATAAATGTCATATACATTACCATAATCAAGTTTTGCTTTAAAGCTGTTATTATCTTTGGTGTTAAATTCTGAAACGATGGTTGTTCCCTTCATTACCTTAATTTTGGTATTATTCAAGGGTTTACTGTATAAATAATTTTTACCTATAAATTGTAATTCACCATCATATTCCTGTGCTTTTGCACAAAAACTTAAAATAGTAAGCGTGATAAAAAGTAAGGTTTTAATAAATTGCATATATAAATATAATTTATTTTTTATTGTTATTTATAATTTCAATAATT
>JAEUTR010000563.1 GCA_016787365.1 Bacteroidia bacterium | reverse complement strand
TTTGCAGCGATGACAGGTTGTGTTTAGCATTTTCATTTTAGATAGATCCTTCAGGTTTTTGAAACCTGAAGGATCTAGAAACCTTAAAGGCTTAGCGTAAGTTTAAACAAAAAAACCTCCTCGATTTCACGAGGAGGTTTTTGAATATATGTTATTCAAAAAAGATTAAGCTTTAACTGCTTTTTCCATTACTACTTTTCCTTTGTAGTAAAGTTTTCCTTCAAACCAGTGCGCACGGTGAAATAAATGAGCTTCACCTGTTGTTGTATCTTTAGCAATCGTCATTGTTGGTGCTTTGTAAGTTGAACGACGAGAATCTCTACGTGATCTGGATAGTTTTCGTTTTGGATTAGGCATGGTATTTAATTTTAATTATTGTTAAACTTTATATTTTTTAATTTATCCCATTCAGGATTTTCACTCGGTTCTTCTTCTATTTTTAGTTCATTATATTTAGCCAGTGTTTCTTCGTCACAATCAACATCTATATCCAACTCTTCGTCTTCACAAGGCACTTTTCGACTTGGAATAGAAAGTTCAATATATTCAAATAAATATTGTGCGAAATTTGCTTCATCAACTCCTTCTTTAAGTACTAATATTTCATCATTACTTTCTTCAGGGTTACCATGTTTAATAACTAATTTTTCTTGTCCGCTAACAGGACAATTATAATCAACTAAACAACGGTCGCAGCTCAATTTTACAGTACCATCAAAGGTAAACATAATATGCATCAGCGTATTTTGTTTCACTAATTTGGCCTTTACCTGTATATCGGCTTCGGTTATTTCACTTTCACTAAATTGTTCAAAGAACTTACTCTTAATGTCAAATTCAAATTGGTGCTCACCCATTGATAAACCGCCAAACTGTATTTTGTACTGACTTTTACCCATAGCTTATTTCCAAAATGGACGGCAAATATACACTTTTTTTCAATCTTATCAACAAATTAATAAAAAACAATCTCATTTCTTTAAAATATCCAATTGCTTAAAATTCACCGATTTAACTACTCATTGCTTTTCACCAAGCATTTTGGAATAAACCATTTTCCTTTGTAGTTTTCAATCAAAATTGGCTCATTTTGACACGAAATATATGAATTTTGAGTGTTTTTCTTCAATTTCCACGCATTTCCTGCCTTAATTTCTTCAATAACGATGATTTTTAATGTGTCTTTTGAAACCATTTTGTTCCTTTTGGCAATTTCAAACCCCAATTCGTTGTTTCTTAAATCCATTACACAAGCCAAACTATCTGCTCTTTCTCCAAATTCCTGATGATTTTTATAAAAATAATACTCATTCCCTTTTTCGTGAGCTTTTCCCAGTTTTCTGAGTTTACTTATTTTAACGTAACGCGATAAATAAGCCATTGTAAAAGTGTGTCGAAATGCATCCAGAGTTCCGCCACTCTCAAAACTATCTAATTGGCGGGAGTTTTTTACAACCTGATAAATATCCATTGCTTCTATCAAATGATTCTTCACTTTTTTGGCCGCAAAGGGATGAAAAAATGCCCAACGGTATTCATACTTACTAATCTCATGCTGAGAAAATAAATTTGTTGTGATATAAAAAAATATACAAAAAGCAGCTATATATTTTGATTTTAACATCTGTTTGTTAGCAATAGAGTAGTTTAGAATGCTAAGTTAACGAATCCATTTCATATCTTTGGATTAATGGACTTTAAGAATGACATAGCAAAACGCTTTTTTACCAAACAGGATATTGGCGGAGCTGAAAGCATTAATGATTTACGCGATAAAGAATTTAGCGGAAAATCGTTAAGTGCCGAAGAAAAATTTGCTTTGGCTAATTTTGACAGATACAGATTGAGTATCTTGAATTCTCAGGAAAATGAAGAACAATTTCATTTGCATTATCGCCAGATTCAGGTTATTTCAAACTTGGGAGACTGGAGAGAGTTTTTAAAAGACGAATACACTAAGTAAAATACATCTACAATTTAACTAAAAGTGCTTCCTAAAACGAAGCACTTTTTTATTTTTATATTAATAATAAATTTACCTTTGTAATACTGCAAAAGCTTGCAGCAAATTATAAAAACGCATTTATTTAACCTTTAAAAATATTAAGCATGTACGCAAAAACTTTAGGTCAGTTTATCATTGAAAAGCAAAATGATTTCCCATTTGCAAAAGGCGAGTTATCTCGTTTATTAAGAGATATTGGTATTGCTGCTAAAATTGTAAATCGTGAAGTAACTAAAGCGGGTTTAGTGGAAATTCTTGGAGAAACAGGAGATACAAACGTACAAGGTGAAAGAGTTAAGAAACTAGATGTGTTTGCAAACGACCAATTTATTGCTGCTTTGAAAGCCGGCGGTGAGTGTTGTGCTATTGCCAGTGAGGAAAATGAAGATATTATTCCTATTGATTCTGAAATTTCTAAAAATGCACGTTATGTTGTAGCAATGGATCCACTAGATGGTTCTTCAAATATTGATGTAAACGTTTCTATTGGAACCATTTTTTCTATTTACCGTCGTGTAAGCTTAAACGGACCAGGTACTCACGAAGATTTTATGCAACGTGGTACAGAGCAGGTTGCTGCAGGGTATATCATTTATGGTTCTTCGGCAATGTTGGTTTACACAACAGGTAAAGGTGTTAATGGATTTACTTTAGATCCAAGTATTGGAGAATTTTGTTTATCTCATCCAAATATGCAAATGCCTAAAGAAGGGAAAACCTATTCTATCAATGAAGGAAATTATTTACACTTCCCGGAAGGTGTAAAAAAATATATTAAATATTGTCAGGAAGAAGACAAAGCAACTAATCGTCCTTATTCAAGCCGTTATATTGGTTCCGGTGTTGCTGATATTCACCGTAATTTAATTACAGGTGGTATTTACATATATCCAACAACCACAAAATCTCCAAACGGTAAATTACGTTTATTATACGAGTGCAATCCATTAGCCTTTATCATTGAACAAGCGGGTGGAACTGCAACCAACGGATACAAACGTATTATGGAGTTAGATATTTCTGAACTACACCAACGTACTCCTTTATTTTTAGGTTCTACAGAAATGATGAAAAAATCTATGGAGTTTATGGAAAAATATAAAGTTGCTTCTGTTTAAATTAAACATCCTTCTTACTTTTTGGTTATTAATTAGTATATTAGACTTCCAATGCCTGATACAACTATACCCGAAAGTATTGTAAAGCAAGAATTTTACAAGTCAACCGAAAAAGCACATATTATTGCTTGCTGGGTTGGTATTGTATTAAATCTAGCATGGTTTGTCAGTGATTTTTTTGTTATACCTACATACTGGATCCCATTTTTAGGCTTCCGTTTAAGTGTTTCTGTTATTAGCTTAATTGTTCTTGTTTTTAAAAAGCAATTCAACATTAGTATTTTTACCTGTGCTTTTATATTGGTATTAGGAATTTCTGTTCAAAACGCATATATGTGGAGCGTTATGGATGTAGAGCATTTACAAAAACATACTTTTGCTTATATCGCTTTATTTATAGGCGTCGGGATGTTGGTTTTATGGGACTTTAAATTGTCTGTTATTTTATTAATAGTTACGATTATAAGTAATATTGCATTTTATGTAGCGAATAGCTCGCTAGCAATAGATATCTTTTTGACCAATGGCGGAATGTTGGTACTTACTGTTGCGATTTTTTGTGTGTTTTTAATTCGAAACAGATACCGATTAACTTATAAAGAAATTAAAAGTCGTTTAGAATTAGAGAAATCCAAAGCTTTAATTGAATTTCAGAAAGAAGAAGTTGATCATAAAAATGAGGAAATAATTAGTAGTTTAAGGTATGCGAAACGTTTACAGGAAGCACTACTTCCACCAAAAAATTTATTGGAGAGCTTTTTAAAAGACAATTATTTTATTTTATATAAGCCACGTGATATTGTTTGTGGTGATTTTTACTGGGCCAGAAAAATTAAAACAACACCGGTTACAGGAAAACAAGAAGATTATTTACTATTAGCTGTAGCAGATTGCACCGGACATGGTGTGCCAGGAGCATTTATGAGTTTACTTGGATCCAATTTTTTACATCAAAGTGCTGTGGATAAAGATGTGAATTCTCCTGCACAGGCATTGGATTTTTTAAATCAAAAAATTATTACAACACTTAATCATGGTTATGGTGGAATAGAGATCAGAGATGGTATGGACATATCGCTTATTGCCATTAATTTAGAAACTAAACAACTTGCGTATTCGGGAGCAAACAATCCCATTTATATTGTTAGGAACAAATCACTAGAAACACTGAAGGCTAATAAACAAGCCATAGGAAACATGAACGATGTTGTTTTGCCATTTGATAATTACGTAACTCAGTTGCATGATGGGGATTGTATTTATTTATTTACAGATGGCTATGCTGATCAGTTTGGTGGACCAAAGGGTAAAAAATTAATGAGAAAATTATTTGAAAAGGTGTTAATTCAAAATTCCGAAAAACCAATGCCAGAACAAAAAGAAGCATTGGAAGCAACATTTAAAAATTGGAAAGGTGAGTTAGAACAGGTAGATGATGTGTGTGTAGTAGGAATACGAATTTAAATTGCATTAAAAAGCCATTTACCCGTCGGTAAATGGCTTTTACACATAATAACTACTAATTACATTGCTGCGTAATCTGTTGTTTTTATAATATTTCCATTTTCATCCCATTGAACCCACGTTCCTACTTTCTCCCCGTCTTTATATTCCATTTTAAATAATTTGGCACCTTTATCATCATAAACAACCCAAGTTCCATCTTTCTTATCATTTTTGTATGAAGCTTCAGCGATAAGAACTCCGCTGATATTATAACGGGTCCACAAACCAAATTTTAAATTGTTTTCGTAATTGCCAACTTCTTTTTTAACCCCATTATCAAAGTATTTAATTACTTCGCCGTCCAGTTTCCCGTCCTTTAAAGTCAGAACTTCTTTAACTGCACCATTATCATAGTATAATGTATGCTTTCCTGTATATCCAACTTTATTTTGCGAATAAATATTACCATCAAATGAAATGTCCTGAGAAAAAGTCAGGCTTCCAAAAAACAAACAAACTGTTAGGATTAAATTTTTCATGATTACAGGTATTAAATTGTTAGAACTTAAAATCACTATCTGATTTCTAGTACAATTATACCAATAAAGCATAAAATTGTTACAATAGTAACAAAAACTTAACTTTAACTTTACATTAGAATTTTCCTATTCAGGTAGCAAATCTATATTTAAGTTTGCTGAATTTGCCTGTAAGTCTTGTAAATTAAAGGTTTTGGATGCGTATCCAATCTGAGAAAATTCCAATGTTAAATTTTGTTGAGTATTTACATCTAAATACAAAAAGAATCGTCCGTCTAAATCAGAGTATACAATTTTTTGGCAATTTCCACAAACAATTTTAACCCCTGCCAAAAACTCATTACTCTTAATATCCATAATTTTACCGCTTAGTATAATGGTTTTTGTATTAGAAGGCTTCGGTTTTTCGCCTGCAAACCCTAATACACAAACAAACATACTTAGTATAACAATTAGAATAATTTCTTTTTTCATGCTACAAATTAACCCTATGTATTTTAACTTAAGTTAATTGTAATGTTACCAGAATGTTAAACTTTTAAGGTGTATTATGTCCCAATCCTACTTTCATTTTATTTGGGAAACCCGAATAATTAAGTTTTAGTCCTTTTAAATCACTGGCCATTTTGCCGGAACTTTTAGGAATATAGTTTTTCCCGCGTTTGCTTAAATTATTCCAGGGTATTAGAATATTTATGGTTGAATAGTCCTTGAAATTATAAATACCACTCATATGTAAATTTAAAACATTGGAAGCTATTTCTGTTTCTCTTATATATATTTTATAGCCACTAATAATAAATGTTTCATTAATTTCAGTAAAAGAGATGTCTTGAAAATTTCTGTTACGGAAAACATAATCCGAGATTTTTTGAAGAGGTTCATAGTTTAGTAAATGACCGTCTTTTAATTTAAATTTCACTTCGCCATCAATCGTGTTTCCAAGCACTTCCATGTTATCATCCAACTCCATTTTTAATTTTGCATTTAATGATACTTTTCCTTGTATATTATCACTTTCAATAGCTTCTTGTCCAAAGTTTTCAAATTGCTCAAATAATTGGTTAACATTTATATTATCCGAAACAAAAGAAGCATCAATTTTATGTAAATCATAAATAGTTCCGCTGGCCAATAACTTTCCTTCACAAGTATTAATCTTTAGTGATCGTACTGCTAACAATTTGTTTTTATAATGCAATTTAATGTGGGCATCATCTGCTATAATTTTTCGGGCCAGAAATTTTTTAGCATTTAGAGAAACCTCAAATTCAAAATTACCTTCATTTGTTACTGTAATTTTTTCTCCTATTTTGGCTTTTGTTTTAGCGACTTCAGACTTTAATGGTTTCGCTTTTTTAATTATATACTGTGTTAAATCAAAATAATCTGTCGAAGCAATTAATTCAGCTTTAAATCCGTCGGCATATCCCAATGAATATCTCACAAAATTATCAACCGAACCTTTTAACTTAACATTGCCTCCATCCATTTTTAAAGCAAGGTCATCAAACTTTAAAAGATTATTTACTACAAGTGCGTTTCCATTTATAACATATGTGTAAGGGGTTGATTTTTTTCGGCAACTAACCTGATTAAATTTTACCCTTGCATTTACTACCATTGGCGTATCTATAAATTGTTTGTGATTCACTTTTTTAATAGGTCCAGAATAACTAATAGATGCTGTTGCCGAACCATTTAAATCAAACTCCTGTGCGGGTTTAAATTTTATTTGCTTTGTATCAACAAAAAGATTGGCTTTAATATCTACAAAAGGATTAATGAAATTAGTTATCATCACTGATCCGGTAAACGGAAAATCATATACCTTACCTTTTAACGGCTTTATAATAACCTTCGCGTGTGTGGCATTTCCTTTGGTTAAAGATGAATCTAAACTAATAACTGCAACTTCGAAGTTAACATCTGAATATGGGATTTTCGAATCTCCAATCGTTATGTTATTTTTTTTACTACTCACCTGCATAATAATAATTGGATCTTCCTGTTCTCCAATTTTTACCATAATTAATGCTTTTCCATTTATGGGATTGGCAACTTTTATATTTGATAATCCTTGCTTAACACCATGGTTTAACAGAGTAATTGCTTTCTGATAATTTACATTTTTTCCTTCGATAGTTAACGCTAGTTTTTTGGTTTCCTTAAGCTCAATAAACGCAGAAAGATTATATAACTGTTTATCTATTTCGGCATAAGAAGGTTGATGAATAAATATCTCTTTTCGACTAAAACAAACGGATGCCTGTAGTTTTAATTTAGCCAGAACATTACTTAAAAACGGCCCTTTTTTTGGTTTAAACAATAAGCCTTTTATAAATAAGTCGCCGCTAAGATCAGCTTTAAGTCCATCAGAATAATTGTTTAATTTTATAATATCATCTACAAAAACAAATTCAATTTTTTTATCATATTGTTTATTAATAAAATTAAAACTGGTATTTGTTATTCGAATTTTTGAAACCTCAAAATGAATGGTTGATTTATGATGTGATGTGGTATCTTTATTTTTAAATTCATAATTTTTGAGTCCTTCAAAATTTTTCACCAGATTGATTTCAGCATCTTTTAAAGCAACTGAGTTAACTATAAATTTTCTGACAAATAATTTTTTAACATCAAACGATAATGATAAAGAGCGTGCTTTTAAAAGGGGTTCATTTGGCTGAAGATCATAAACTAAATAAATATTTTCAAATTGTACCGAGGCATTTGGCCAATTGCTTACAAACGAAACATTAACATCTTCTATTTTTAAAGTTAATCCGTAAGATGTTTTTAAATTATTTACCAACATCACTGCCAGTTCTTTTTTATATAAGGTAACCATCATAAAAATAGTTCCTATTGATAAAGTCAACAAGAGTAATAAAAAAAGTATAATTCTCTTAAATGTTACCATATATTGATAAAGATAAGGAATTAAAAATATTACTATTTACATAAATAAATACTAATCTTACATAATATACTGCAAGCCTGAAGTAATATCTTTAATAATTTGATACATTTGAATACTTATTTTTTATGATGAAAACTGCTATTATAATTGGAGCTACAGGATTAACTGGAAATGAATTATTAAATCAATTATTGCAAGATGATTATTTTAATCACGTCATCGTTTTTGTGAGAAAAAAAATAGAAATCACTCACTCTAAACTAACGCAACATATTGTTGACTTTAACAACCTTAAAGATTATACAAATTCAATAAAAGGCGACGTCGTTTTTTGTTGTATGGGAACTACTATTAAAATAGCCGGTTCGCAAGACGCCTTTAAAAAAGTAGATTATACCTATCCAACAGAATTTGCCAAAATCGCAAAACAAAATGGCATTCCTGCTTTTTACCTTCAAAGTTCATTAGGCGCTGCCACAGAATCCAGTAATTTTTATTTACAGGTAAAAGGCGAAACCGAAAAAGTAATTCGGGAACTAAACTTTGATTCGTTTGCAACTTTCAGACCATCTATGTTACTTGGTAACCGATCAGAATTTAGACTTGGAGAAAATATCGGGAAAGTGGTTATGCAGTTATTGTCCTTTCTTTTTATAGGAAAATTAAAACGTTATAAGGCAATACATGTAAATCGTGTAGCAAATGCTATGATTAGAGAAGCAAAATTAAACAGTAGGGGAAATAAAATTATTGAAAACGAAGAAATGCTTTAATTAGTGAATTCCACTACTTATACTTTCTCTTTTCATTGGATTAACGGATAAAACCGGAACGTTACTGGTTTCTACAATTTTAATAGAAACTGCGCCTCCAAACATTTCTCCAATACTTAAATCTTTTTTATTCATTAATACAATTAAATCGCAATCATTATTATTGGCATAAGCCACAATAGCTTCTGCCGGACTATTTGAAGGTATAGATTTGTTTGTACACTCAACGCCTCTGTCTTTAATAAATTTTTTTACCTGATTTAAATAAGGCAATAATTTATTTTCATATTTCTCATCACTTGGACTAAAAACAGAAACAATTCTAATAGTAGCATTATAATATTTTGCTAATTGAACGGTAATTCCAACTTTTTCTCGACTTTCTGCGCTCAAATCAATAGGCATCAAAATATTTGAGCAGCTATTTCTATTATCTTTTGATCGCATAGTAATAACCGGGCAAGGAGCATTTTTAATAAATTTACTCACATTACTTCCTCCTAAAAAACTTCTAAATCTTACTTGCGTATCCAATCCTATAACAATCAATCCACATTCCAGTTCTTCTGCTTTTTTATCAATTAATTCATAAATGTCTCCTTTTAAATTTAAAAATTCAGCCGGCTGACCCGATTCCTTAATCACCTTTGCTACAATTTCTTCTAATTCTTTTTGATGCTCCGAATTACTATTCGGTGAAGCATGCATAATAATCAACTTAGATTTTGTATACTTTGCCAAATTATAAGATTGCTCAATAGCAATTAATGATTGTTTTGAAAAATCAATTGGAATTAAAATAGAGCTATTTTCTTTAATAAGCATGAGGTTGAATTTTACACAAAGGTAAATAACAAATCGATGAATGCCA
>JAEUTR010000553.1 GCA_016787365.1 Bacteroidia bacterium | reverse complement strand
TTGAACTAAACCTATACCATGCTCTCCACTAATAGTACCTCCTAGTTTTTTACATAATTCAAAAATTTCCACAATTCCCTTTGGTAATTCTGTTTCCCAAACATCATCTGATAATTCACCTTTAATAATATTAACATGTAAGTTGCCATCACCTGCATGTCCATAACAAACACTTTTAAATCCGTATTTAGAGCCAATTTCTTTTACTCCTTTCAAAAGAATAGGTAACTCTGCTCTTGGTACAACTGTATCTTCTTCTTTATAAACCGAATTGCTTTTCACCGCTTCCCCAACCTTACGACGTATTTTCCAAAGTGATGCTTTTTGTTCAGCGCTATCGGCCATTAATATGTCGTCGCAGCCATGCTCTGTCATAATGTTGCTGATGGTTTCGCAATCATTAAATAATACATCCATATTGTTGCCATCTACTTCAATGAGTAATAATGCTTGCCATTCTGGTTTAATAGTAAAGTTTACTTCTCCGGCATATTTAATACTCCAATCAATAGCATCGCGCTCCATAAATTCCATAGCGCTTGGTGTAATACCTGCTCTAAAAGTTGCGCCAACGGCTTCACATGCTTTTTCGGCTGAAGTGAATGGCACTAACATTAATAAATCATGTTTTGGTAATGGAATTAATTTGAAAACTATTTTAGTAATAATTCCTAAAGTTCCTTCGCTGCCAACCATTAAATGAGTTAAGTTATACCCGGTAGAATATTTTAAGGTGTTAGCGCCTGTCCATATAATATCGCCGTTAGGTAACACCATTTCGATATTTAATACATAATCTCTGGTTGTGCCATATTTTACAGCTTTTGGCCCACCACTGCTATGAGCCACATTTCCACCTAAAGAACAACTTCCCCAACTAGCAGGATCAGGCGGATAAAATAAGCCTGCTTTTTTTACTTCCTCTTGAAAAATATAATTAATTACTCCTGGTTCAACTGTGGCTTGTAAATTGCGTTCGTCAATTTGTAAGATATTATTAAAACGTTCCATGCTCATAATAATACCACCGTGAATTGGCAAGGCACCTCCGCTTAATCCTGTTCCCGAACCACGAGCTGTTACTGGTATTTTATGAGCATTAGCTAATTTCATGATTTCTGAAATTTGGCTAACGGTTTTGGGCTTTACAACTACTTCTGGTTTAAAAATAAAATCTTCAGTTTCATCTTGTCCATATTTTTCAAGATTGTCATTGTCAATCAGTACATCATTCGCATCAATTATTTTTTTTAATTGTTCAATAATAGTTTCGTTGATTTTAGTGTAAGTCATGATGTAATTTATTAAAGTAATGATTGATTATTTTTTCAGCTTCTTCTTTTTTTTGAGTGCCAATTAAAAATGGTTTTTTATTTAGTGTAAAAAGTTTAATTCCATACTCTCCAGATACATTATAACACCAGCCGTTTCCAGATAGACTGTATCTAACTCCCCAACCACCATAATCAGATAAAGGGGAATATTTTATAACGGAAATAGATGTTATGTCTTCCCAAGTTATGTTTCTTTTGCAAAATGGAATACCTCTATAGTTAACAATGATGCCTTTTTCATTAATGGTTGTTTCTAGTTTTAAAAATAAAAACCAAACAAAAACTAGTATCATGAATAAAATGAGTATTAGAAAAAACTTGGGTTCTTTCTGATTGTTTTTGGTTTGCACTAAATCAAATTGAACTAAGAAGAACATCGCACTAATTATCATTACCGGAAATCCGGCAATGGTATAATGCCACCATTTTCTGAAATTTTGTTTTTCTGTAAATTCTAAGTTCATGTTTTATGCGAACTATTTTTTTAATTTAATAACAGCCCATTCATTTTTGTTATAGCTTTCTATAAAAGTAAAGCCTATACTTTGTGCTAATTGTTTTAATTCTTCTACATCAGCGGTGAAAAAACCACTTAGTAATAAATACCCCTCTTTTTTTAGGCAAGCATAATAAGAAGGCAAATCTTTTTTCAACACATTTTTATTAATGTTAGCTAAAATCACATCAAAGGTTTCTGAAGATGGAAGATTTGAAGCGTCTCCTTTTTTAAATTCTATGTCTGAAGCTTGATTAATGGCAGCATTTTCAATAGAGTTTTCAATACTCCAATCATCAATGTCAATTCCTAATAATTTTGTGGCTCCCAATTGTTTGGCTAGTATCGCTAAAATACCTGTGCCACATCCCATATCTAAAACATGAGCATTTGCAAACGGAATATTAAACATAGTTTTACTTACAAGCCATGTAGTATCATGATGCCCGGTACCAAAACTCATTTTAGGCGTAATGATGATGTCGTGTTTGATGTTTTCTGCTTGCGGATGAAAGTGTGCCCTTATACAAACTAAATCATCTACATAAACAGGACTGAAATTTTTTTCCCATTCTTCGTTCCAATTAGTTTTAGGAATCACTGTTCTTGTATATGAAAATGTAAAATCTTCAAATGATAATTCTTTTACTAAATCTTCATTTTCAAACTCTTCCTGGATGTAGGCTTCCACTCCCATTTCATTTTGAGTAAAGCTTTCGAATCCTAATTCGGCTAATAAAGCAATTAAAATATCAGATCCCGGTTCAACAGGCGTAACTTTAAAATCGTATTGTATATAATCCATACTCAAATGTATGAATTATGGCACATTAAGTTATTCGTTAAACTTCAGAATTATGAATAGCTAATGTTTAATTTCTTTCTTGTGAAAAATGCGAATTAAAACGATAAAATAATTTTGCAGAAATCATCTGCCTTTAAGGACGCTCCACCTATTAAACCACCATCCACATCAGGACAGCTGAATAATTCCTGCGCATTTTGTGCGTTACAACTACCTCCATATAAAATAGAAACATCGTTTGCTATTTTTGAGTCATATAAATCAGTAACAATACTTCTGATAAAAGCATGCATTTCTTGTGCCTGAGCGGCAGTAGCAGTTTCTCCGGTGCCTATTGCCCAAACAGGTTCGTAGGCTAATATAAATTTAGAAAATTCTGCTACTGTAAACTCTTTTAATACATTAGTTAATTGTTCTGTAATTACTTTAAAATGATTTTCTGTTTTTCGTTGGTCAATGGTTTCTCCGATACAAAAAATAGGATGTATGTTATTATTTAAAGCTTCTTTAATCTTCAACACAAAATCACTGTCTTTTTCTTTAAAATATTGTCTTCTCTCGCTATGGCCAACAAGTACATATTTACATCCAACCGAACTTAACATGCTTGCACTTACTTCCCCGGTAAATGCTCCGGCTGCATTTGTATGGCAATTTTGAGCACCTACATTAAAATTTGGCTTATTTAAAATTTGGGTATTTATGGCATCTAAATAAGGAAACGGAGGGATGATGATTTTAGTTACTTCATCAATCCCGATAGCTATCGAATCATTTATTTGATTTGTAATTTGTTCGACAAGTGCTTTCGCTTCTTGAAGAGATTTATTCATTTTCCAGTTACCTGCAACTATTTTTTTTCTGCTCATTATTTTACCCTTACACGCGGATCTAAAATACCGTACGCTATATCAACAAATATATTGGTTACCACAAATATGGTGGCAAATATTAATGTGGCTCCCATTACAACAGGTAAATCATTTTTGGTCAAGGCTTCAAATACCTCATATCCAATACCTTTCCAGCTAAAAATATATTCAACAAAAACGGCTCCTGCCATTAAACCTGCAAACCAACCTGAAATAGCTGTTACAACTGGATTTAAAGCGTTTTTTAACGCATGTTTAATAATTACAGAGTAAGTACTTAGGCCTTTAGCTTTGGCGGTTCTGATATAATCCTGACTCATTACATCCAATAATGAACTGCGCATTAATTGAACTACAATTGCTAATGGCCTTATACCAAGAGTAACAGATGGTAAAATCAGATTTTTTAACTTTAATTTTTCGCCATCCCAAACATCAATATCGTACAAGCTACCCGTAGGCGAAAGTCCGGTATAATCAGCTAATACATAACCAAATAACCAGGCAATAATTAAGCCTACAAAAAAGGAAGGAGCTGCCATACCTAAAACAGCGAGTATTAATGATAGCCTATCATAAATGGTATTACGTTTAATTGCACTAATAATTCCTAAAAAAATACCAACAATGGAAGCGATTACTATAGATGTAAATGCTAAAACAGCTGTCTCAGGTAGTGTTTCGGTAATAATATCTGCCACTCTTCTTTTTGTGATATATGAACGCCTTAAATAAGGCAATTTTAGGACAACGGACTTGTTATGACCAAGAGTAAATAAGGGCGTCCAGCTATATTTTTCAGGATTTAAAAACCAAATACTTTCATTGTTTTTATTGTTGTGTATGGATACAGGAGACAAATCGTTTACATATAAGGCATACTGCTCCATAATAGGCCTGTCTGTCCCCAAATCTTTGTGTATTGCTTCAATAGCCTCTTTATTAGCCCTTTGTCCAAGCATAATAGTAGCAGGATCTCCCGGCAACACATTAAATAAAAAGAAAATTACAGTAATTACACCGTATAAAACGAGAACACCATATAATATTTTTTTTGTTATGTATTTTATCACGGTATAAAGTCAAGTACTATAATCTGCTAAGTAAATAAAATATTTCAGTAAATAAAATTTTTTAAGCGAAATTTACAGATTATGTTTTGCTATATAATTTTAAGGTAAATTTGTAGAGATTGGCTTTGAACAAACAAATATTTAAATTTTATAAACTTTTACTGTGTATTGTATTAACGCTATATACACAGTTTTTATATCCTCAAAAAGTTGGCCTTGTTATGAGTGGAGGCGGAGCCAGTGGCATTGCTCATATTGGTGTATTAAAAGCGTTAGAGGAAAATAATATTCCGGTTAATTGTATTACAGGAACCTCTATTGGTAGTATTATAGGAGGTTTATATGCTTCGGGTTACTCGCCGGTTGAAATAGAACAGATGGTAAAAGATCAGACTTTTTCTAATCTTACCAAAGGAGAAATGTCGCCTAAATTTGGGTATTTTGTTAGAAAAAGAGATGATTATGCCTCATGGCGAACTTTAAAGCTAAATTTAAAAAATTCTTTGCTTAGTAATTTGGCTACCAATTTAATTAATTCGGTTCCTATTGATTTTTATTTAATGGAAACTTTTGCCCCTGCTAATGCAGCTTCTAAATACAATTTCGATAGTTTAATGATTCCATTTAGATGTGTGGCATCTGATATTGAAAAAAAACGGAGTGTTGTATTTAGAAACGGAGATATGCCATCGGCAATCAGGGCATCAATGAGTTATCCGTTTTATATCAGGCCTATATCCATTGATAGTACCTTATTGTTTGACGGTGGATTGTATAATAATTTTCCGGCAAATGTAATGTATGATGAGTTATATCCTGATTTTATAATAGGAAGTTCTGTTACCGAAAACTCAGAATTACCAAGTGAAGATAATTTGTATTTACAGTTACGCAATATGTTAATGAACAAAAGTAATTTTAGTCCTGTTTGCGAGAATGGTGTTATTATTGAGCCTTGGGCGGATGTGAGCGTGTTTAATTTTGAATCAGTAGAACGATTAATAGATAGTGGTTATGTAGCGACTATGCGTAAAATGCCCGAAATTAAAAGATGTATAAACAATTATGAAAGCGCAACGACTTTAGCCCAAAAGCGAAAAATATTCAGAGAAAAAGTGCTTTTATCAAAGATGATATATAACAAAGTAGTTGTAAAAGGAGCTGATAAAAAAATGCAAAAATTTGTAACAAGAAGTATTACGAATAAGCGCGATACCTTTACTTTTAAACAGTTGAAACGACAGTATTTTAGGTTAATGGCAGATGAAAAAATAAAATCAGCCTATCCTACCACCAAAATAGATACTGCTACGGGTAAGTATATTTTAACTTTAAATGCTAAACGGGATAAGCATTTGTTTTTTGATATAGGAGGGAATTTATCAAACAGACCAATAAGTAATTTTTTTCTGGCGGTTCAGTATAATTACATCGGAAGAATTGGAGTTAATGTATACGCAAATGGGTATTTGGGAAAATTAAATTCAAGCTCTTTAACTAAAGTAAGGTTTGAATTTCCAACGAAAATACCCTTTTATATAGAACCTTCATTCACAATTTCCAGATGGGATTATTACAAAAGTAGCGCTTTGTTTTACGATTTCGAAAAACCTCCTTACTTATTACAGGAAGATGTATTTGGAGAGGTGAATATTGGGGCGCCTGCGGGTAATATAGGTAAAGTGGTATTAACAGGAGGGATGAGTGAATGGAGAAATAAATATTATCAGGTTGACCAATTTACACGTTTAGATACGAGTGATTTAACCGTTTTTGATTTTGGTTATGGGCAAATTTCGTATCAAATTAATACACTCAATAGAAAACAATACGCATCTGAGGGGGCCAATATTTTTGTAAGAGCAAAATATGTAAGTGGTATTGAAAGATATTATCCGGGGTCTACGTCAAAAGATAGTGTAAGAGTTATTGGTCCTGGTCACGACTGGTTTAATTTAAAACTTACTATTGATAAATACATTAAGCCTATTAAGTATTTAAAAATTGGCGTTTTTGCCGAAGGCGTTTATTCATCGCAGGATTTTTTCAGGAATTATACAGCTACTATTTTATCAGCACCTTCCTTTAATCCTATACCCGAAAGTCAAACGTTATTTGTTGATGATTACAGAGCCCATCAATATATGGCAGGAGGTTTAAAAGCTATTGCTACACCTTATAAAAATCTGGATATTAGGTTTGAAGCATATCTGTTTCAACCTGTTTATTCTCTTGTAAAAAGTGCAAATAAAAAAACGGATTATAGTACTTTGTTTTTATATAGGCATTTTTTGGGAATGGGGGCATTGGTTTATCATACTCCAATAGGGCCGATAAGTTTAGGAGTTAATTATTACGATAAAAATGAAAATAGTTTTTCGTTTTTCTTTCATTTTGGGTATATGATTTACAACAAAAAATCAATTGATTAATTTTTCACTCCTTTAAATTGGGTGTTTGCACGCTTTTATCAACGCGCTACTCATTGCTTTTTCATTTAACAAATTTTAAATATATATGAGGGTTATTGGGTTTAAATTTGAATCTTTATAATTCAATTTAATCCTTATTTTTGAGTACTATTTTATCCTATGAAGAATTTATTATTAAGTCTTAGTTTGTTATCAATTATAACAAATGCTTCTGCCCAGACTAATCAGGGGCATGATATCAGAATCAATTTTAAAAACTGTAAAGATACAGTTGTGTATCTGGCTTTTTACCAGTTCGATAAATCCTATCTGGCAGATACCTGTAAAAAAGTAGTAAAAGGAAATATAGTTTTTAAAGGTCCAAAAAGTTTGGATAAAGGGGTTTACTATTTGGTAAGTCAGGATAAAGCACGGTATTTTGATTTCTTTATCAGCGATAACAACCAAAAAATTGTAATGAGTACAGATACGATTGATTTGGTGAAAAATTTAAAATCATCCTCATCTAAAGAAAATGATGATTTTTTTAATTACATCAAATTTATTACGGCGAAAAATAAAGAATATAATGAGGTAAAAAGCAAAACCAAAGGCATGAATGCTAAAGATTCATTAGCATTTATAATTGAAAAAAGTAAATTGCTTTCTGAAACAGTAATAGCATTTGAGAAAACATTTTTAGAACAACACAAAGGAACATTTGTGGGGGATGTGATTAACTTAAAAATGGAAAAAGAAGCAAAAGATATACCTAAAGCATCTAATGGACGCCCTGACAGTTTATATATCTATAACTATTACAAAGCACACTATTGGGACGGTGTTAACTTTCAGGATGATGGAATTATGCGCACCCCATTTTTTTCAGATAAACTGAACAAGTATTTCAATAATATCATTATTCAAAATCCTGATACCGTAAGTGTTGAAATTGACAGATTGATGGCTAAAACAAAAGCAGGAACAATGATGCAAAAGTTATTAATTGCCCATTTCCTGTTTACTTACGAATCATCTAAACTAATGGGGTTTGACAGGGTGTTTGTACATGTAATTGATAACTATATCAGAACAGGTATGGCTAAAGAAGTATATGATGAAAAGACTATTGAAAAAATAAAAGAACGTGGTGATATTTTAAAGCCATTATTATTAGGAAACCAAGCTCCTGATTTATTAATGATTGATACAATTGGGCACAAGCAAATTAATAAAATGGGCTTTGATACAGTTAAAACAAGCCAAGGCGCCACTAAATTGTATTATGATAATGTGCAGAATTTAGCACAAATATTTGTACCACTTTATGGCGTAAAAGCAGATTATTTATTGTTGGTATTTTGGGATGTTGATTGTGGACATTGTAAAACCGAAATCCCAAAACTATTAGAGGAATACCATGCCTTGAAAAAAGAAGGATATGATGTAAAAGTATTTAGTGTTTATACCCAGCACGATTACGAAAAATGGCGTAAGTACATTATCGAAAATAAACTAGATTGGATAAATGTGTATGACGGAGTGCATATTAACAATATTAAAGAAAAGTATGATATTTATTCAACTCCGGTAATATATATGTTGGATAAAAATAAGCGCATTAAGGCAAAGCGTATAGGCACAGAGCAAGTGAAAGATATTATCAAACAAATGGAAAGAGAATATAAAGCGAATAAAAAATAGATTTTAACATAATCAATTAAAAAGCGGTTCAATTGAGCCGCTTTTTTTGTATTTTCGTATCTTAATATTAATAAATACTCATGAAAAATTTTTTACGTTTAACAAGCTTATGCTTTTTTGTAAGCTTAAGTCAATTAGTAATTTCACAAATAAACATTAAGGTTTCAGTAAAAAGTATTGCCGTAACAGCTAATGTAGATTGTGATGGTTTTGCTTCTGGTGATAGTGACTTTTTATTTGAATATAAAGCAATTGATAACTCTCCCTCAGCAAATGGAAATAATAATCCAACAACAGGTAGTATTGGCGCTTGCAATTATGCAGTTGTAGACGGAAACAATGGATCATATACTTTAACTCCATCGGCCCCTGGTTCAGCAATTTTTTCTCCAACTACTGGTTTATTTTTTGATAGGACATACAATTGTAAGCAAGACGTTCCTTCGGAGTTAACCATAACTTGGCGTGCTTATGAAAATGATGACGCTGCTGCCCCGTCAGTTACACCCATGGCAAATGGAGTAGTGCCTGCTCAGGCTAATTCATATACGGTGTCAACATCAAATGGAACTTATACTACGCAATACACTCAAACATCATCTGATGGTAGTTGTGCACAAACTTATGTTATTGAATTTGAAATTCAAAAAACACAAGGAAGTTTTTTACCCTTAAGTATAAGCTCGGCTAGCGGAAATACAATTTGTACAGGTGCTACAAATGGGGGAATTGAATCTAATATAACGGGTGGTTCGGGTACTGTTTTATTTGATTGGAGCCATGACGGATTGAGTGATTATGACGATAATACAGAATTAAATGGTGTTGCAGCTGGTAATTATACATTGGTGGTAAAAGATGATTTAAATTGTACAGATACTATTTATGCTAGTATATCTGAAACTGACGCTCCGGTTAATATTTCAGCGTTTACAGATGCTTCCTCTGTAGTTTGTGCAGGTCAAAATTCAGTAGCCTATGCGGTTCCTTCACAAAGTAACACTGTTTTTGTATGGAGTTACAACGCAGCCGGAACAATGATGAACGGTTCAGGAAATGCTATTACCATTGATTTTAATAATACAGCAACCAGTGGAACATTAAGTGTATTTGCACAAAATAGTTGTTCAGTTTCTCCAACATTAACCATGGCGGTTACGGTTAATCCTATTCCCGATATTTTAATTAATGGCAATAACCTCATATGTGAAAATGCACCACAAACTTTAACAGCTTCTGGTGCGTCTAGTTATACCTGGAGCTCAGGCGAACAAACAGCAAGTATTACAGTGAGTTCTTCTGTAACTACTATTTATACAGTTAGTGCTACAAATACATTTGGTTGTATTTCTTCCAAACAATTTACTGTAGATGTGTTACCAACACCAACGGTGCAAGTTAATGGTTCAACATTAGCAGTTTGTCCTAACGAAACCGTTGCGGTATCTGCAACAGGTAGCGGTAATCTGTTTATATGGAGTGATGGATTTATTGGCGCAAACCATAACGTAAAAGCGAATGCCACTACAATTTTTACAATTACAAATACTGATGCTAATTCATGTTATACACAAACAACCTTTACATTAAATGTTCATCCAGGACCAGCTTTGGCTATATCTGGTAATACATTAGTGTGTTCTAAAGTGCCTGTTAATTTAACTGCTTCGGGTGCGGATAGTTATGAATGGAGTGGAGGAATAACTACTAATACTGTTTCTTTTATTCCATTAGTACCTACTACAATTACAGTTGTTGGAACTACAACAGATGGTTGTCGCGATTCTATTGTTCAGCCTATTAATGTTTTAAATACACCAACGGTATCTATTGATGGAGAATCTTCTATTTGTGAAGGAGAATCTGTGACGCTTACAGCCAATTCAACCGGAACGGTTACATATGGTTGGAACACAGGAGCTAATACATCAAGTATTACTGTTACACCAATAGGTACATTTACATATATTGTTACTGTAGATAATGGTGCCTGCATAGCTGTTGCATCGCAGGAAGTAGAAGTAAGATTAATACCAACTATTGATTTCACGATTGCTACCCCGTTGTTATGTACAATTGATCCAATCATCACGTTTACTGCCGACCCGTCAGGTGGAACTTTTTATGGCACAGGCGTTACCGGAGACACCTTTGATCCTTCAATTGGTGCAGGAACGTATCCTATAAGTTATTCGTTAACCATTCCTAATGGTTGTGTGGCAACACAAACACAAACATTGGATGTGATGGTTTGTTCGGGAGTTAATGAATTAAGTTCTCAAAGCAATGTGATATTATATCCAAATCCTGCAACTTCAAATGTGATGATTCGATCTGATAAAATTGTTTCGTCTGTTTTAATTTATGATTATTCAGGAAAACTGGTTAAAATTATTGAAATGAATGCATTAGAAAGTAATATTGAAGTAAGCGATTTAGCAAAAGGATTTTATAA
>JAEUTR010000549.1 GCA_016787365.1 Bacteroidia bacterium | reverse complement strand
GAGATTTACAAAAGCTCTTGAATTTTATGTTAGATAATCCCTTGGTAGTTATTGAGATTCAGGGACATACAAATGGTAATAATAAAATTTTTAAAAATAAAGCTTACGAACAATTAGGTGATGAATGGAATTTTCAGGGTAGCTCAAAAAAATTATCAATGTTTCGTTCAGAAGCTATAAAAAAATATTTAATTAATAATGGTATTAGTGAGGATAGATTAGTTGCTGTTGGTAAAGGAGGTGATAAACCAATTATTGATAATCCTGAAACAATGGAGGACGGTCAACGAAATATAAGAGTAGAAGTTATAATATTAAAAAATTAAGCAACTTCTTAACCAAAAACTAAAGCATTATTTCTTTTCTAGTTTCGAGGCTTCGGCTAATGATATTTTTTTCTTTTTGTAATAGGCTACAATAAATGCATCGGTTAAGCCCATACTTTTTATGTTGTTTTTAGCTTCCTGAGCATCAGATAATTTTTCGAATACCCCGATAGAATAAGATATTCCTTTGTCTGAAATGGTTGTATAAATAGGTGTTAATCCTCTAAATGTTTCTGCCAAAACATTCGATTTAAAAACACCCAGTTGTATCTGATAAATTAAAAAATCAGGCATTTCGGAGTTTGCTTTAATTTGTTGTCCCCATTCGTCTGTAACAAAATTTTTATTTTTTATATATGTCGTATCTATTTTAGGTTTATTAGCATTTGGCATTTTTTCACGTTCTTCAATTAGAAGATTAATAGTTGTAAGTTTTTGTTGAGCATCGTTCTGCTTTTGCTCAAGTGTAGTTTTTTGAGTTTCAAGTTCCTTTAAACGCGATTTAAGTTTTAATTGTTTATTAGAATCAGTTATATTAAACAGTTCTTCTGTAAGCTTTACTATTTCTTTAGTGTTTGCTTCTTTTTTTTCAATCAAATCTTCTTTTAAAATTGTAAACAGAGATTGATCTATATCCAATTTTGTAATTACTTTTTCCGAAGGACTAATATTTTTCACATCGGAGTTTTTTTTGTTTCCTGTTTCTTTTTTTAATTGATCAATAAGGTATAAAGATGAGTGATAAGAATCTATAGTCGCATTTTCCGAAAAATACATAGCTTTTTTTAATAAAACTTTATTGTTTACTGTACTTTCTGAGTTTATAGATTTGAAACACCGATAAGCATCAATAGAAAAATTTCGGGCATTTTTTGCTAATTTTATTCCTATGATATTTGAATCATTTGCCAGTAAAAGTGTTGAATCTAAAAGGGAAATAGATTGCTGAATAAAATAAATTGCAGAATCAATATTTTGCGAAATATTACTGTTTTTGGAATGAAAATAACAGTTTTGAGCAAATTCAAAAGATTCATTGGCCATTTGAGCGCTTTTTATAGCCAACTCTTTACACGAATTTGATTTTTTCAGTGAATCATTGTTTGTTTTTGCATATGATTCAGAAATACCAATAATACCAAATATTAAATAAAATACAGATTTAAATATTTGACTATAACGAACAATCATTGACCAATTTTGCAATTAAGAATTAAATATAAGCTAAAAATTGGTTAATTAAAAAAAAAAGCCGAAATTGCATTGATATTTAAACACATGATATTTCAAAAAAAATATTTCGGAAAATTAAATTTATTCAATGCCTCTGGTAAATCATTTAACTATGTTTTAGTTGGCTTCATTTTTTCTACATTAGTTACTTACGGACAAGATAATGACCTAAAAAAAAGTTCGTATGAAAACCCCGAACATTCGGCAGAAAATTTAATGGGTTTAAAACAAGGTTGGTTTGTTGGAGTTGACGGAGGAGTAACTTTGTTTTATGGAGATGTGGCACTTTATAATAATTTTCCCAAATCAAAAGATTTTAGTAAAAGTTCAGGAAATGTGATTAATATTTTTGGCGGCAAAAAATTTAAATTTGGATTAGCTGCTGAGGCACAAGTGTTTAAAGGTACCCTAAAAGGAGAAAAGCAAGCGGATATGCTTTATAGAAGATATTTTAAAGCTGATATTATGGGATATTCTGTTAGCGCTAAGTATAATTTATCGCAAGTGCTTTTTAGAAATAGAAATGACAGAAGTTTTTTTAATAGAGTATCTGTTTATTTAACTGCCGGAGGAGGCCAGATTTTTTTCAGAAGTCGTTTATACAAATTAGCGATGAATGATCAATGGTATCTTGAAAATGTTAGTGGATTTTCTGCGACTGGGATTGATAGTGCAGGAATAGCAGCTGCCGGAGGATTGGTTGCTGATAAAGCAAAAACAGTAAGTGCCATTATTGTTCCAGTTGGAGGGAAAATTAATTTTAAATTAAATCAAAAAACCAATATAGTTTTGGATATCAATTATGTAACGTGTTTTACAGATCAATTAGATTCATGGTCGAGAAATTGGTCTCATAAAGATAGATACTTAAGTGCCGGAATAGGGTTGGTATACAATTTTGGTTCAAATGCAGATTCAGATATTCCTGATTCAGATAGATTTTTAAGACCTAAAGAGAAAAAATCCGGAGTATCTTCAAGTGATGATGCTTATGGGAAATCTCCAATGGGAAATAATTCTTCTGATAAAAAAAGAGGTCTTTTTAAAAAGAAATCTAAAAAAGAAGATAAGGATTTAGAGATAAAATTAAAATTGTATGAGCTTCAGTTAAAGTTGTTTGAAATGCAATATTTAGTTGAATAAATTCTACGCTAATTTCTTTAATTATTCTGGTTTAAAACCCTACATTCATTCCCAGTGTTATAGTTTTGGTTTGTCCCAGATAGAAATCTGGAGTATAAGCACCAGACATAATTCCTGAAACATCAGAATAACTTCCTTCTCCAAAAAGAAAAACATCGTTTACTATTTCGTAATATGCTTTAATTGCTGTAGTATTTCTCATATAAAGTATATTTTCCATATATGAAGTACCAGCAACATTATTAACGCCGTTAATTTGAGCAAATTCCCGTACGGGACCTTTTATTGCTTGCGTATAACTTATATCGATTGCAAGTCCCCTGATAGGCTTGATCTTTAAGCCACAATAAACTTCCTGAGCATTTTGTCCGAGGTAATGTCCCATGCTATAATTATTAGAAGCAAATGTTGTTGTAGAAATAGGATGAACATATACCCAAGGATTGGTTCTTGTATATTCTACAGTAAATGATGTGTTTTTAATTAAATTTGTTACCCTAAACCCTCCTTTAAAACTCATTAAATTGGTTTGTTTTTTTGAGTTTAGCATTTCGCCTACGTTTACTTCATCTACAAAAATAGATCCGTAAAGATGAGTTTTCGGAATTATCCTGC
>JAEUTR010000544.1 GCA_016787365.1 Bacteroidia bacterium | reverse complement strand
TTTTACAGGAACCTCATACATATCTGCATGACCTTGCGACCTTAATTGCACTTTATTCCTAACCAAATTAATATGAGACTCAGACACTAATAATCTAGCTGCATTTTTTCCAAGCAATTCATTTGCTGTATATCCTGAAATATGTTCAAATCCTGGGTTCACATATTGAATATTTTCGTTCTTATCAACTTCCAATAATCCCAAGTTCATATTAGCGATGATGTTTTGATATTTTTCTTTTTGCATCCTAATAGATGCTTCAATTTGTTTACGTTCTGTGATATCTCTTGAAGTTGCAATGACATATCCAACATTATCTATTTCCACAAACTTCACAGTTACCTCAACAGGAAACGACTTTCCAGTAACTGCATTGACATTTTCACCTTCTATAATTTGAGTTCCCTTAGTTTTGACTTGTAAAACATGATTCTCCCAAGCATCAGAGTCTTGAAATATTTTCTCAAAGTCCTTTACATAATAATCTTCCATTTTTGCAATATCAATTCCCAAACGCCTCGACGCTTCCTTATTGAGATACACCATTTGACCATCGACCTTAGCGACTTGTATAGCATCTGAAGTATTATTTATTAATGTTCTTAATAACTCCAAATTTTTGTTAGTTTCTACTAACTTAAATTCATAATTTTTTCTTTCAGTAACATCAATTGCTAAAGCAGTTAATTCAAAATCGGTGGAACTAATTTCTGATAATTGAACGCTTTGACCTATCCATCTTTCTTCTCCTGATTTTGTAATAATCGGAAATTCATAATAAGTAGTAGTTTTTTTTTGTTTAATCTGTTTATTATAAAAAACAATTGCTTCTTTTTTATAATCATCTTTTATTAATTGCGTGTAGTGTTTGTTCTCTAATTCATTTTGATGATACCCTGTTATTCTTTCTGCTACAGGGTTTACGTACGTAAAATACCCTCGCTTATCAATTTTATAAATGATGTCAGTGGAGTTTTCCACAATATTTCTATAACGTTCTTCGCTATGTTTTAATTCTGTCTCAGCAATTTTTTGCTCTGTAATATCTCTTGCAATACCCAAATAACCAATAATTTGACTTTCAGAATTACGAATAGATGATACTGACAATAACACATTTATTCTTTCTTTATTTTTTTTAATGTAAGTCCATTCATTTGTCTCTGCACTTTGAATTCTGGATTTGGCTACAAACACATCAAATCCCGTTTTGATTTCATAACCCAACTCTTGTGATAATTCTTTGGCTTTTGCTGTCACTTCTGATATATCATGAAATATTGCTGGTGTATGAACATCGACGACTTCACTAGCCAAGTAGCCCAGCATTTTTTCGGCGCCCTGGTTAAATGATTTAATAATACCGCTGGTATCTGTATAAATGATACTATAGTCGGTTCCATTTAATATACCGTTTTGAATATTAGTGATGTCCACTAACTTATTTTCAAATTTTTTCCTTTCGGTAATATCATACCTAATTGCCAAATATTGGTAGGGTTTACCAGATTCATCCATAAAAGGAGTAATAGTAGAATCCACCCAATAAAATGTGCCATCTTTTGCCTTATTTCTAATCTCACCCCGCCAAATTTTTCCGCTCGAAATAGTTTTATACATTTCAGCAAAAAATGTGTTATCATGATATCCAGAATTAACGATACGGTGATTTTGTCCAATTAATTCCTCTTTAGAATATTTAGATGTTTTACAAAATATATCATTGGCATAAGTAATTGTTCCTTCTTGATCAGTAATAGCAATGATTGCCGCATTATCCATTGCATATTTATAATCAGACGTTTCTTGAAGACTCGTTTTTAATTTTGCCTCTGCATTTTTTCTTTCTGTTATATCCCGATAATCCCAAAGATGGCCTTTATATTCATTGTTAATATAAATTGGAATATAATCTCTTTCCAGAATTCTAGAGTCTACTAAATGTAATTCATCATTAAAAACCGGCACTTTGTTTTCTAAAATAGATTGTATTCTACTTACAAAATCATCAGGATTAGTAAACATTGCTTTTGATTGATTTGCCGAATCAGAACAATCTGCACCTGTCATTTGCTCGGGAGTTGCAGGAATTGAGAATATACTACAAAATAATTGATTGGTATAAAGAATTTTTCTATTCTCATCTTCTACTAAAATACCCGAATTAAGATTTGACAAAAGCGTAATCAATAACTTTAAAGTTCTATTTAAACTGTCTTCGGTGTCTTTCCTTTTAGCAATTTCTAAATTAATATAATCAACTATGATTAATAAATCATCGCTATCAAAATTAATAGATGAATTATTCTCTTTTTCAATATTTTTAATTGCTTGCTTTAGCTTATCTATGGAAATGCTCTTTAATTGATATTCGTGAGTTAAATTATCGTTTAATGCTTGGTACT
The DNA here is from genome assembly GCA_016787365.1 of Bacteroidia bacterium. Classification (GTDB taxonomy): domain Bacteria; phylum Bacteroidota; class Bacteroidia; order B-17B0; family Aurantibacillaceae; genus UBA4416. The sequence goes on along the minus strand of JAEUTR010000544.1, from coordinate 14,284 downwards.
CTTTTTCACTAATACTAAAAGCATGGTTTAATAATTCCTTATCTCTTTCATAAGACAAATACGAATCGTTAACAGCATTGATAAAATTTATAAACGCAGGATTTTTTTGGCATTCCTCGTTAAGATGCTTATTAATTTGTTTTTGAAGCAATTTATGATAACTCATAACTTAAATTTCATCAAAAGTGGTAATTGTCATCGTTTGATTATGTAATTCGCATTTGCCACCAGTATTTAAAGGGGAAATTTCTCCATATGAATAAAATCCCGTAGTAACTACATCTTTTCCTAAAATATCAATAACAGCTTCTACTTCCTCGTCAACTCTTTTGCTCAAAATAATTTTACGTCCAACACAACTAATCAGAATTGCCAATTTAGGAGTATGGCTCTTTATACCTACCAATGAATTTTCTGCAGCATCACTGGCAGCGTCAACCAATTTATCGAAATTAGCTTTCATAAATCTCACTTTCGACCCCTCTGGAACATCACCTGCAAATACCATGCTTTTAGTATCATTATTAATAGACAAAATAGTTCTCACTACGGATTCACTGTCATTATCTAATTTAATAGACAAGGGGAACAATAAAGCTGAACTTGGAAGTTTATCTGCATAATTTCCCAAATACTGTTTATAAACATCTAACGCACACTGATTATCAATTTCAAATAATTCATTAGCTGTTGATTTAGTAATTTTTTTCTCCAAGCCAAACATTTCCCAGCCTCCCATTGATCCATGTCCTATTTTAATTGAATCTCCATAAAGACCTATTGCTAAAATATTTCCAACTTGCGGGTTTTCATTTAAACCAACTAGTGTTGATTTGAAATTCGTTCCATCTCCGGCTAATCCTCCAGTTACAGGAACTGAATGATGAATGATACTTTCTACTCCTCTTACGAGTTCGCTTCCGTTAACCTTACCGCCATCCGATAAAATAAAAACATACTTCAAGTTGTCTTGACTTATTTTTTTTATCAATTCAACGCCAGCGTCAAAACTTGAGCTATAAGAATCAATATTTACAGTTGATGACTGAACTATTGTTTTATCAAATTCAATGGCTGTTACCGAAAGAGAATCATCTAATACTTCCGAATTATATATTTCTCCTGAGGTAGAACATAAGGCGATGGTTGCTTTTGGGAATAAATGTTTTAGTAAATCGTAAGAATTTCCATCAGAAAGAGTATTTCTTTCGCCAAACCCAATAACTAATTGGCATTTTTGATGATTGAAATTATTTGCATTTCTACTATTTTCAAGTTTATTATTTTTATACAAATAGGTAGAGACATTCATACATAAAATTTAAAGGTTAGTTATCAGAAGGAATTTCTTTTTTTTGTAAAAGATTGTAAATGGTTGATTTTCCAATATCTAATCTTTTTGCAACCTCCAGCACATCTTGATTATATTTTTTTAAGAAAAATTTAATAATATCATTAGTGTACTCCTTTAGCGTTTTTTCTTCCGTAGTAAAAGCTTCGTCTCCCTTTATGCTGTTAAATCTGATGTCATCTGCAGTTATTTCAGTTCCATTGCACATAACGCATGCTAAATCAATTACTGATTTCAACTCTCTCACATTGCCCGGGTAATTATATTTTTGTAGTTTATCCTTAGCCGAGCTTGAAAAACAAATTGGTTTCATTTTATTATCTCTAGCAAATTCATCTGCAAAGTGTTTAGCCAAGATTAAAGTATCATTTCCTCTGTGACGTAATGGAGGAAGCTCAATTGGTAAACCTATGATGCGGTAAAACAAATCTTCTCTGAACTTTCCTTTTTTAACTTCTTCTGCTAAATTTTTATGAGTTGCGGTAATTAATCTTACGTTTATTTTAACAACCTCATTTCCTCCGACTCTTACAATTTCTCTTTCTTGTAAAACCCTTAATATTTTACTTTGTAAGCTTAAATCCAACTCTGCAATTTCATCCAAAAATATAGTACCTCCTGATGCTTCTTCAAATTTTCCTATTTTACGATTAGCCGCCCCTGTAAACGCTCCTTTTTCATGTCCAAACAATTCACTTTCAATTAATTCGGTTGGAATAGCGGCCATGTTAACCGCCACAAAAGGTTTCTTCTTTTTATCACTATTATAGTGGATGGCTTTTGCAATAACTTCCTTGCCTGTACCTGTTTCTCCGGTAATAGAAACATTTATATTGGAAGTAATCGCTTTTTCAATTAATCCAAATGTTTTTTTAAGCGCATCACTTTGGCCAATAATGGTTTTTTCGAAACTGAATTTTTGTTCTAACTGTTCTTTTAATTCTTCTACTTCTTGTTTTAATTCCAGATTTTCTCTGATTTTGAGTATAGAATTCCAAAGCATATCTTTTGTATGCTCATCTTTAATAATATAATCCTTGGCACCGGCTTTTAAAAAATTAACGGCTACTGAAATATCTTCTTGGCCACTAATAACAATAACAGGAATGTTTTTATTGACTTCATGGATTTTTTTAAGCAACGTATCACCTGTCATATCCGGTAACCCAAAATCAATACTTATAATATCCGGTTTTGTATGTAGATTATTTAAGCACTCTTTGCCTGTTTTATATAAACTTATTTGATAATCAGGATTTAAGGATAAATGATGCTTGTATAATTCCCCGATCCAAGGATCATCTTCTATTAAAAAAATTTTTACAGTACTCATAAGCCGAATTTATATCATTTTACTCTAATTATCACCGACAAGTTACACAAATATCTCAAATAGTCGATTTTCTAAAACAATCTCTTTCTTTCTGATGTAAGATATTTAAACAATTTATATTATGATTAGTTTTAGAGATGTTTTTTTGGTATTGTTTGATAAACATATAACATCTATGTAATAGATACCGCTTTGAAAATTTTCAGAAATTACATTAATATGATTTTCTCCTGGCATTAAATGCTTCACCTCGCTGCTAACTACTGTTCCATTTACATTCATGATATCAATGCGTAATTCAGCTTCCTGTTCAATATCAATTTTTAAAGTTGTATTTCCGGCGCTTGGATTTGGGTATAAAACTGCCTCATATTTCTTTTGATAATTACGGTTAATGGTAATTATCTTAAATGTCTCACTTGTGTTATCATTATCCACACTTACCAATTGATAGTATGCAACCGGCATTGCTTCATTACTAATATTATCTATAAAATAATAAGATTTTCCTCCTTGTTCGCCCGATGCATCTTCAGAATAAATTGTCGTAAAATTTATGCCATCGGTTGATCTTTGAATTTTAAACAGTTTAGTATTTACTTCTGCTTCTGTCCTCCATGTCAATAAATTTTCCTGATCGCTATATATATTTCCTGTAAAATCAACCAACTTAACCGGTAAAATAGTTCCAGCATCATATACTTTTAAATTGTCAATTGCAATATTGTTTCCATAATCACTGGTTCCCTGAATAGCAATTCTTACACAAGGCATTCCTGAATAAGCAAATAACGACACGCTAAACACTTTCCATCCTGCTGTGGTGTAAGTACTATTATAACGTTGTATGGTTTGTATACTCGAACTCCAGGTTTGTCCTCCATCGGTAGATACCATAATATCCAATTTATCAAGAGAACTTGAATAACCGGCATCTTGTGAAACCCATAAATCTAATTTAGGACTTGAAACATTCGTCATATCAAAACTAGGTGTTATTAAATTAGCTACTGTTCCTGAACTAAACAGATAACTATTAAAATATGCGAAACCTGCTCCTGAAACGGGAGTCAATGATGGATTGGACATGTTTCCTGAAGTAGCATTTGTCCACACGCCAGAGCCACTAACTTGTTGTGTTAAAAAAACCGGGGTTGGTATAGCACTAAAATCAACCTGATAAGGAAAATTACCAACCTTAGATACAACAATAGATGTTGCTGCCATGGCATTATTAGTATTATTAACATCTCCGGTAACTGATGTGCTTGAACTAAAAGTATATGTGCCATTTAACAACATATTAAATGAGTTAGTAACACTAATATTTTTAGTAGCTCCGGCTGCCAGAGTTCCTGTATTTAAAACAAACGAACCTAAAGTTAATACGCTTGCTGTTGTAACTACACTTGAGGGAATAGATACACTGGTAGTAATAGTAACCGGATTGGTAACAAAATTAATGCTGGCCGTTCCATTATTTTTAACTGTAATAGATACTGTTTCATTGGAAGAAAAACAATCAAAATTACCCACAGGACTTGCTAATGCGATAGCCGACATGTCAATTGTGGCAGGAGGGAAAGCTGTCCAAGACACATCATCGATAAAAATATTATTTCCATAAGTACTGGTAGCTTTAATTATTAAATAGTTTGTAGTTGTACTATATGAAGCAGCAACAGTATATGTGTATTGATACCATCCATTTGCAGAAACTGTAGGTGACATATTACTTGCTCGGTTAACAGTACCTAATAAACCGGCTCCTGTTAAACTGGCTGATGTATTCATATATACATCTATTTTATCAGCATTTGTGCTATAACCATCGTCTCTGTACATCCAAAAACTTACAGATGTTGTAGCCGAACCTCTTGCAATCATATTAATGACAGGGCTTACCAAAGCTCTTACACCATTATTAACACTAAACGAATTAAACTTTGCTTCTCCAACTCCTGAATGAGGACTTTGTGTAGGAAAGGTTCCTGCAGTAACTCTTGTCCAGGTGTTTGAACCTGAAACTGCAAGATTTGTCCATCCTGTAGGAACAAAGGTAGTTCCGTCAAATGATTCAGTATATGTAACCTGAGAAAATAAGTTGATACTTATTGTTATCAATAATACTAAGTATGTAGTTGTAGGTTTCATAGCTTTAGTTTTTAAAAATTAGTTATTGTATGCCATTAGATTTCAAAACTCAATCCAATTACATATAACACTAATTATCAATACTTTAAAAACTAAAACATGTTATTAAATTCCATAAAACGGAAAAGTCTTCCGATTTAAAGACTTGATGTATTGTTGTACTTAGCGCTGTTTTTTCTAGTAACATTATAATTTAAAACAAGAAATAATAAAATCTTACATTTACGCGTGCTAAAAAACATCAGTAAACATCATTTTTTATTACACTTCATTGTTTTTATTTGGGGTTGGTCGCCTATTTTAGGAAAAGGTATTAGTGCTGATGCTTTGCAATTAGTATGGTTTAGAATTGCCATCACCATCTTTTTAATGGCATTTTATTTACTATATATCAAAGCCAATATTTTTGTTTCACTAAAAAAATTACTTCAACTCAGCGCTGTTGGTTTTATTATTTGCATTCACTGGTTGTGTTTTTATGGTGCCATTAAAGCATCCAATGTATCAGTAACTATGGCTGCGTTTAGTACAGGTACTTTATTTACCGCTATTACTGAGCCTTTAATTTATAAACGAAAATTTATTTGGTACGAGTTGGTTATAGGTATCATTATTATTTTTGCTATCGGATTAATTTTTTCGGTTGAAGTAAAATATGGATTAGGAATTTTACTGGGAATTTTAGCTGCATTTACGGCTGCCATTTTTAGCGTTTTAAACGGAGTTTTAATTCAGGATCAAAAACAACCCATTACTTCTCCCGTGTTATCGTTTATTGAGTTAAGCATGGCATTAGTTGGCTTAAGTATTTTCCTGCTATTTAATGGTAGTTTTTCAATGGCATTTTTTAGCATCACGGGACAAGACGTCATTTTATTAACCCTATTGGCTGCCGTTTGCACAGTGTATCCATTTATTGCCAGTGTAAATTTAATGAAGCACTTGTCTCCCTACACTATTAATTTAACGGTGAATTTAGAGGGTGTATATGGTATTATTTTAGCCTGTTTAATTTTTCAGGAAAACAAAGATTTATCTATTACCTTTTATGTGGGTTTTGCTATTATTTTATCTGTTATCTTTTTGAACGCATTGTTAAAGCAAAGGTTTCATAAAGGGTGATTTATTTCGTTTTTCGAAGAGAAAAGAAATAACCTATTCATCTCAATTTTAAAACATAAAAACCTTACTTTAGCGTCGCAAAAATTTAAGGTTATGCAATTTGAGCTAAGCTCTGAATATATCGACCATTTAAAAAATGCCATCGCTGAAAAAAACGATGCACATTTACAGGAACAATTGAAAGAGTTGTATGCGGTTGATATTGCCTTAATTTTAAATAACCTAAATGTTGACGAGGCCAATTATTTATATGATATACTCGACGAAGAGTTAGCTGCCGATTGTTTATTGGAAATGGAAGAGGAAAAAAGGGAAGCTTTACTAGCCACCTTTTCTACCAAAGAAATTGCCGAACAATTAGACAACATGGAATCGGATGATGCGGCCGATGTGATTAATGAATTACCCGAAGCCATTCAGGATGAAGTATTAGCACAAATTGAAGATATTGAACAAGCTAGCGACATTGCTGATTTAATGAGCTTTGAGGAAGGAACAGCAGGTTCATTAATGGCAAAGGAATTAGTGAGTGTATACGCTCATGAAACCGTAACAGCTTGTATTGATGAGATACGCCGCCAAACAGAAAGTGTAGATGTAATGTATGCTGTTTACGTGGTGGATGATAATGAGAAATTAATTGGGATGTTGTCCTTAAAAAAATTAATTATTTCGCATCCTTTAGCCCGTGTAGAAGAAATTTTTGATGCCGATGTCATTTCAGTAAAAACATCTGCCCCCAGCGAAGAGGTAGCAGAATTAATTCAAAAATACGATTTGGTTGTATTGCCTGTAGTAGATCAGTTAGGAAGATTAGTAGGAAGAATTACAATTGACGATGTGGTTGACGTAATGCGTGAAGAAGCTGAAAAAGACATTCAGTTAATGAGTGGTATTACCGATGATGTTGATAGTAATGATAGTTTATGGAGATTATCAAAAGCACGCATTCCATGGCTATTAGTTGGTATGTGTGGTGGAATTGTAGGTTCACGAATCATTGGAAGCTACGAGCAACAAATTCAACTAAGACCCGAAATGGCATTTTTTATTCCTTTAATTGGTGCTATGGGTGGAAACGTGGGTGTTCAATCATCGGCCATTATTGTTCAGGGATTAGCCAGCAATACATTAATTGCAGATAGAATAGCCCCTAAATTATTAAAAGAATTAGGTGTAGGTTTAATCAATGGGTTAATTTGCTCGAGCTTAATTTTAGGATACAATTTATTAGTAAGCGAATCGTGGGCTTTAGCAGCAACAGTAAGTGTAGCATTATTTACTGTAATTATATGCGCATCCTTTTTGGGAACATTTGTACCTTTAACCATGAATCGTTTTAAAATTAATCCAGCCTTAGCAACCGGACCCTTTGTAACCACTTTAAATGATATCATTGGTATATCCATTTATTTTATTGTAGGACGTTTATTGTACAGTGTTTTTTAATCACATGCAAACCCTTCAACAACTTATTTCCGGAGAATTGAAAGGCATAAAAAAGCTCCAGTTATCCTGTGAATTAACAACTTTTCCGAATGAAGTTTTTGAATTGGCTGAAACGCTTGAAATACTTGATTTATCAAATAATAAACTGTCTCAGCTTCCGGAAAATTTTAGTGATTTAAAAAAATTAAAAATTGCTTTTTTTTCTGACAATAATTTTACTGAATTCCCTACAGTCCTTTCCGGATGTGAAAGTTTAACGATGATTGGTTTTAAATCCAATAAAATTAATCATATCCCTGAGAATTCATTTCCTAAACACTTGCAATGGTTAATTTTAACTAATAATGCCATTCCTTATCTTCCAAAAAGTATTGGTTGTTGCAGTAAATTACAAAAAGTTGCTTTAGCAGGAAATAAACTGCAAAACTTACCTGATGAAATGGCTAACTGCCAAAATATTGAATTACTGCGTATATCTGCTAACCAATTATCTCAATTTCCTGAGTGGTTATTATCACTGCCACGCCTGGCATGGTTAGCCTGTTCGGGAAATCCTTTTTGTAAAATCAATGTTATAAAAGATGAACTTCCTTTAATTAAATGGAATGATCTAAACTTACAGGAAGTATTAGGACAAGGTGCTTCTGGTATTATTTATAAAGCTACTTGTACTGACTCACGATTTAAATCACAAGTTGCCATTAAAGTATTTAAAGGCGAAGTAACCAGTGATGGATTTCCTGAAGATGAAATGAATGCCTGCATCACTGCTGGTAATCATACTAACTTGGTAACGGTGTTAGGAAAAATCAGTCATCATCCTGAACATAAAATGGGATTGGTATTGGATTTAATTCCTCCGGATTTTAAAAACTTAGGAGGCCCTCCAAGTTTTGATAGCTGTACTAGAGACACTTTTAAACCTGAAACAGATTTTACATTATACACCATTTTAAAAATTGCTCGATCTATTGCGGAAGCATGTAATCATTTGCACAAAAACAATATTATGCACGGTGATTTATATGCTCATAATACCTTAATTGATAAACAGGCAAATACTATTTTTGGTGATTTTGGAGCAGCTACTATATACAACAAAAATCAATTATACTCATTAAACTTTGAGAAAATTGATGTAAGAGCTTTTGGTTATTTAATAGATGATTTATTAAAATGTACTAAAGAAGATTTGAATTCAGCAAAAGGCACTATACTAAAAATATTAAGAGATCAATGTTTACACGAGGTATTAATTCAAAGACCAAACTTTGAACAGTGTCTTGAGATTTTATCTAACGCTTAAAAGAATTAAACCGTTTAATAGCTACCAACTGGTCGTAATAGGTTCCTCGCTGACGATGATATACATAAATAGCGTATTCATTTTCTGTTTCCCAATGATTACCTTCGCTAAACGTTTCATCACCACCTTTTTTTTCATCCCTTAAATACACATAGGTATAGTTATAGTATCCCTGCTTTATAAATAAATCACATTCATAACCAAACTTTTTATAATTGTAAGTCATTCTGTTAGATTTATTTAATCTCCATTCTGTCAGTTTTCCTAATACATAAAAGTTACCTTCTGATTGTGCATTATCGTAAGGTAAAAAGAAATGTACCCAGGCATAATCGGCCTCCAGATCAGGATTTCCAACCATATCTTGATTTTTAATTAAGAATCCGCCATTTAAATCATTATAAAAATTATAATTTTTATACGTTCTTAATTCATCTGTTTTTAATTCAATATGATATTTATAAGCACTATCTCGGTATATGTTGTTAACTCTCTCGGTATAGGTTCTTAATGAGCGTGTATCAAAATAACGAAATTCGTTTCCGCCATTAAAAGTTGATTTATCATCCAATGAGTAGGTTAACTGGCGGGGCTCAACAAATGTCGGCTTGATATTATTAACTGCATTATCCCAACGGTTATTTTGTGTAATAATAACTTTCATATCCGTAAACGGATTCGTTAATTCATACTGACTATTAATGACATTAAAATCAATATGTTGTTTTTCATATTGCTCGTCATTACCAATTGCCTGACGAACATTAGCTACTACCGTTACCTTATTTTCATAAATCATAAAGCGCTTGGTAATTACTATTTTTTCTTTATTATTATCCTGATATACATAAACCATATAATTCCCTGTTTTAGAAAAGTTCATATTACTTTGAGGAAACATAATCGAGTAATGCGTATATTTTTGAATGGTATTGGTTGAAAAATCAAAATTTAAAATATTAGCTTCAAAAAAACCGGTCATAAATTCAGATACCATTAAATCAGATGGTTCCCAGTTTGCATTACAATGAACAAAACTGATAGAATAGTTTTTTTTATCTGCCTCTAAATCATCAAAGCTGAGTTCCAGTAATTCGCCCGAATTAAATTGTAAAATTGGTGGATTGGCATCAAATGTTGATTCATGAAGCTGCACCGTTTGAATATACGGCACATAAGTCCAGTCTTCATAACGCATCTGATTATCATTTGCATAATCATCCTGAGCCTTCATATTAAATGATACTAAAAGGCAAATTAGATATAAAATATAAATATGGTTTTTCAAATGGTTAATAATATCAGAAACGGTAATTTACGTTGCTTAGTATCAAATCTTACTCCTTAATTAAATTGCCTTTGTTATTTCTTGTTAAATTAATTGTTCCCGGATTACCTTCGTAATAGATATTTCCGGTTTTGTCAATTACAATATCCATTAATCCATTTTCAGGAGCATTAACATAAGTATGTCCGATAGTAACGCTATGCAAATACACATAATTTTTTATCGTTAGTCCTGAACCATAAAAATAATTTGTACCTGTATAATCATGTTCTAAGCGATTGGTAACACCCGTTAAATACATATCTCCATTTCCATGTGCGCTACCTACAACTCTGTTGGTATTTATATCTAATCTAAAATCCCCTGAGTTTTCGGTCCTTAAAGCTAATTCATCCTGCACAATCGTATTTAATGTTTCAATTGTTCCCAAACCTCCATTTTTTAAATATTTAAAATATGGAGCAGTAACAAATACTTTTATTTTTCGTTTGTACCCTCTTACCCAGTTACAACGGTTATTGTTAAATACTTTCAATGTTTCGCCATCTAATTCCGTTTTTATTAAACGCTGCAAATTAGCGCCGGCCTCCACTTTTACTTCAAAATAAGGTGCCTGAGTTAAATATAAATCCATTTTATCAGACAATACAATACAATTAAAATCTTTCACATTACGATAAATCACATTCGTAGGACCGTTGGATTTTACACAATCACACATATTTTCCTTTTTGCAGGAATTAAACGCAAAGGATGCAATAAAGAATATGACAAGTTTATAACGCATTTACTTTTTATAACTGAGTAGGTTGATGTTTCTTTTTAATACTAAATCTATAACCCAATCCATAATCAAAATGAGCCGCAACTGCCCAATGAGATTTCATAGTAAAATTAATCATTAAACCGTTTCTACAAAAATACCGGATACCTATTCGATGGAAAATTGGCCCGTCCTCTTTTGGCTTAGATATAGCATAATAGCCCATCTCTATTGGGAAGCTAATTTGTCCTACATTGTATGCATAGCAAGCCTTTACTCCCAATTGCATGATATCGGTCCAGTTTTTTGCCGGATTACCGGATGTTTTCATGTGGTATTCATTTTGCGCATCATAGCAAACATCAAAACCGGCTCCCCATTTATGGGTGTTTCTGAGATTATAATAGTAATTGGCTCCAAAAGTATTAGTAAAATATTTTGGCCCACCAGGAGGTTCATGTTCGTTAAATCCTGCTGCGTCCCATATTAAAATTTCATGCTTACTCTTCCATATTGAAGCTGAATCCACTAAATCAGCTTTAGTCACTTCTCCGTTTAATTTATAAGTCAATCCTAAATTCAAAGAAACCACATTTAAGCCCAAATTAGGCACCTGAGACCTGCCGTTGGAAGCATGTGCAAATGATAATCCAGGCTCTAATCTGAACTTATTACTTAGGTTTAAGTGCCATAACATCTTCCACTGTACATACGTATTTAAATGACTGGCAATAGCTATACCTTTAGGATTATTTTCAATATCAAACTTTTTTGTAAGATAAGATACACCCCAACAAACACGAAGTACAGGTCGTGAAGCCCTTATTTTTTTATTTAAAGGGATCTCAATATATGGCGAAAGAGCGAAACAATATCCTAATTGCTTAGGATTAGCGAAATCAATAAAATTAAACGATAAACCCACTTCCGGAAAATTATTTTCGCGATGCCAATTTTTAGTACCTGTTGTTGGTTTCACAAAATCCACTTCAATTCCCGGAATATAGCCTTTCACTAGATTGCCAATGGTACTTCGGTGTTCAAAAATAAAACCATAAGTAGGAGCAATTTTAATATAAAAATCCTTTGTACCCGTCATATTTTTTTGACTAAATCCAAAATAAGACAGGCATAAAAACAGATATGTAAGCTTTTTTACCAAAATTAAGTCCCGAATTTAATCATTGATTTTGATATCTTATTTATATTAAAAAATTATTTTCTACACAAATAAACCCTAAATTAGCGCCGAATTTTAAACCCTCCGTGTCATGGAAGTAAAAGACATTAAAGATTCGAGCTTAGCTCAAAATCCAGTTATTGGACAAATGTTGGTGAACAATCACGAACAGATTTTATTTTGTAATGATAATGCAACCGGCTTAAAAGCCATTATTGCAATTCACAATACCGTTCTTGGTCCATCATTAGGTGGTACACGTATGTGGAACTACAATAACGAGATGGAAGCTTTAACCGATGTTTTACGTTTATCTCGCGGGATGACTTATAAATCGTCAGTTGCCGGTTTAAATTTAGGTGGTGGTAAAGCCGTAATTATGGGCGATGCAAGTAAAATTAAATCAGAAGCATTATTACGTCGTTTTGGAAAATTTGTAAATAGTTTAGGTGGTAAATATATTACTGCCGAAGATGTTGCGATGAATAGCCGTGATATGGAAATGATAAAAATGGAAACTGACTATGTAAGTGGGTTACCTGAAAATATGGGCGGTAGCGGAGACCCTTCTCCTGTAACGGCTTATGGTGTATACGTAAGTATGAAAGCCAGTGCTAAAGAAGTTTATGGAACAGACAGTTTAGCAGGGAAAAAAGTATTAGTTCAAGGAATTGGAAATGTGGGTATGCATTTAGTTGAACACATTTCTAAAGAAGGTGCTAAAGTATATGTATATGACATCAGTGAAGAACGAATTAAAACAGCTGTTGAAAAACACAAAGCAGAATTTGTAGCTGCCGATAAAATGTTTGATTTGGATATTGATATTTACGCTCCATGTGCATTAGGTGCAACTGTAAATGACGATACTTTATCAAAATTAAAATGTAAAATTATTTGTGGTGCTGCCAATAATCAATTAGCCGATGAGAAAAAACATGGCGAATTAGTGTTATCAAAAGGTATTTTATACGCTCCTGATTTTGTAGTTAATGCGGGAGGTATCATTAATGTATATTACGAATTAGAAGGATATAACAGAGAACGTGCTATGGCTCATGCCGAAAAAATTTACGGTACTACATGGAATATCATTCAAACTGCCAAAGCTCAAAACATACCAACATACGCAGCTGCTAATAAAATTGCAGAACAACGTATTGAAAGTATTGCTAGAATTAATGCGGTGATGTAACCAATTATTGATTTGATGAATATTTGAGTTAATAGAGTTAAAATAACTCGCTTAAATGTTCATCTTTATCTAAAAATTCAAGTACTCAAAAAATCAATAATTCAGAAATTCAAAAACTAAACAATTAACCTTCGTTCTTTATGCTAAACAGACGTTACCTTCGAATTAAAACCATGCAAACTCTGTATTCTTACTTTCAGCAAGAAAAACCAGACATTGTATTTTACGAAAAAGAATTATTTAAAAGTTTAGATAAAATTTACGATTTATATGTTTATGTCTTAGTTCTATTTACAGACATTCATCATACGGCTCTTTTAGTAACTGAAGAAAATAAAAACAAGCGTTTACCTTCAAAAGAAGACTTAGAACCAAATATGCGTTTTATCGAAAATGTGGTTTTAGTTTCTTTAGTTCGCTGCGAAGAATTAAAAAAAGAAGTAGCCAATCGCAAAATTTCTTGGCAAAGTGATTTTGATTTAGTTCGAAAATTATATGCCGAACTAAGAGCTACTGATTTATATAAAAACTATATGGCATCAACAACGCCTTCTGCTAAAGAAGATAAACAGTTTTTGATTTCAGTGGCTACAGAGTTTTTATACGAACACGATTTATTAAATCATTTATTTGAAGAAAAAAACATTCACTGGGCAGATGATACCTATGGTGCTTTTTCAATGGTATCCAGAACATTTGAAAATTTTACAGGTGTTTTAAAATTAGTACCGTTATATAAAGATAAAGAAGATGATCAGCAGTTTATTTCTACATTATTCAGAAAAACAATTGCCGGCGACAAAGAATATGATAAGCTGATTGACGATAAAACCAAAAATTGGGAACTGGAGCGTATAGCCTCGATGGATGTTTTATTAATGAAAATGGCTTTAGCAGAATTTATGCATGTGAGCAATGTTCCTGTTAAAGTTTCACTAAATGAATATATTGACATATCAAAAGAATACAGTACACCAAATAGTAAAACCTTTATTAATGGCGTTTTGGATAAGATTATTGCTGATTTAAAACGCGATAACAAAATCCAAAAAACAGGAAGAGGTTTGATGGAAGGAAATTAGTTTTATTTGTTAAAATCAAAAAATAATTTGGAAATAAAAAAACTCGTATTACATTTGTAGC
>JAEUTR010000541.1 GCA_016787365.1 Bacteroidia bacterium | reverse complement strand
TTTATGGATTGCAGGGGACAGGTTTGGAAACGAAAGTAAATTGGTTATAATGTAGCAGCTATCGATTGCAACAAATAAACCCATAAATTAAGTTTTGAACTATAATGTCCAAAAGCCAGCATTCAGTAATGCGCAAACTTTTGCCGCTCACTTTTAATGTCGAGAGCACAAAAAGAATTTGAAAGTAGAATTGATACCGGCAATTGGAATAGGATTCCAAAATGAGTGGATTGCTGTGACTGACAAATATCCTTTTTGGGATAATTTTTAAATCCGGGACTTGAATCGAGAGCAAGGATATATCAATGCGGGCTTCAAGGGTAAATTGGTGCCATATTTAATAGGCGCATCATTTTGCAAACTTTAAGGCATTACATAAAATAAATGTATTCAAATATCCGTTTTTGTACTTTAGAAAACATATCAGCTTTGAAAATTAAACTTAACTCAATAACTCTATAAAATGAAACAACTAAAATTATTTACCACAATTGTCATTATGACAAGTATGCTGGCTTGTGAACCGCCAGTGACTTTTACTGAACCACAACCAGCGGACACAGAAAATTTATTAAAGTTCCCCGATCGCTTACATGGACAATACTTAAGTCTTGCAGACAGTTCAGTTCTGGTAATTGGAGACAAAATAATTCAGAGGATTTACGACTTTGAACAAAAAATTCATCCCTTGCAATTGGATAGCAATTCAAAACTATCTGGAGACACTGTCATTAATCTAATAACCGGAACAAGAGAATTTGTTAAACGTGAAGGTGACAGCATATTAGTTCGTATTCATTACATAGACACATTGTTTCAATTAGACTACGACAATGTTGTCAGGAAATTCAAAGGTTATTATTTTTTAAACAAACGTTATGACAAAGAAAGCTGGGAAGTGAAGAAGCTAGAATTCTCAAAAGGTAAACTGGTTGTTAGCCGTATTTCCACAGAGCTTGAAATTGACAAACTAAAAGAAATTACAGAAGCTCCTGCTGACACTATTCCTCCTTATAAATTTACGGCAAGCAAAAAACAGTTTAAAGAGTTTGTAAAAAACAACGGATTTTCTGAAGGTGAAACATTTGTTAGACTGAAGTAAATGTCCATAACAAAGCCTTGCCAAAATAAGGAATTCTGGTGTTTACCAGTGCAGGGGAACAACATTTAAATCTTGAATTAAATACAAAGCGCTATTCAGAATCTGCTAATACCAAATTAACTCAGAAAATTTTGTTTATTACGTATAAAAAACATATATTTGTACGTATAATGATGGCAATATGGATACTAAATTAACATTAAAGCTTGACGAAAATGTTATTGAAAGAGCAAAAAAATATGCTTCAATCAAGAAGATTAGTCTTTCAAGGCTAATTGAAAGTTATTTAGATTCGATAACACTCGATGATAAAAATACTGATTTTGAGATTTCTCCCTTTGTTAGAAGTATCTCAAGCGGCAAAAGTTTGCCTGACAATAAAAATTGGAAAGAATTGAGGAAAGGATATTTGGATCACCTGGATAAAAAATACAAATAAATGCAGAAGGTATTTCTTGATACCAATATTGTGATTGATTTTCTTGGAGAAAGAAAAGGTTTTTATGATTATAATGCAAAAATTTTAACACTAGCAGACAAAAAGAAAATCAAGGTTTACACCTCACCAACTTCAATTTCGAATTGTTATTATATTTTATCAAGACATGAGAACTCAAAAATTGTTCTCGAGAAACTCAGAAAGTTTAAATTGTTATGTGGCATTTCTGTTATGAATGATGAAGTGATTGAAAAAGCAGTAAATTCAGATTTCAAGGATTTCGAAGATTCAATGCAATATTTTAGTGCTCTTGAAACTAATTGTGATATTATAATAACCCGAAATCAAAAAAATTTTAAAAATGCTTTAATTCCCGTCATGAATCCTGAAAGTTATCTAAACACCTTCAAAAAATAACCTGAAGTGGTTTAAAATTTGGGAATATATTATATAACATATTTAGATTTATTAATATTTATTAAAGATAAGCACTTCTAAAACGAATCTCAATCCAATTATTCCTGTTGGCCGATCATTGTTTTCTATATTTTTTTTAAGAAAATATAGTCGGACAATAGTGAAAAAAAGATAAATTTGTGGGTAAAACCGCCTTAAGTATAGCCTGATAACATTATTTGCATTTGTCTTATAAATTAATAAACATCGCCATAATAAGTCGTATAAGAACTTTTTTCTTTCCAAACCAATATTATTACAAATATGATCTGTCAAAGGAATTAATAGTCTCAAAGTTAAATGATGTTTTTAAT
>JAEUTR010000528.1 GCA_016787365.1 Bacteroidia bacterium | reverse complement strand
CACCCGAAATAATTAATGAGCCAGATACAACTTTGATAATAGTCAATTCATCTTTTCCTAAAATAATAGCAATAACCGTTGCTAAAAATGGCTGTAAATAAATATACATACTAACAACCGATGAACTTAAGGTTTTTAAAGCATATGTATTTAATAAATATGCTAAAAAAGTAGTAGCCACTACTACAAAAGCCATAGCAAATAATGTATTTGATGATAAATCATTCCATGAAACATCTAATAAATCAGGCATTCCAAAAGGTAGCGTATATATAAATCCAAATAAAAAAATCCATTTCATTACAGTAACCGTTTGGTATTTTTGCATATAGGGCTTTACCATTACCACAAAAATGGCCCAGGATAAAGAGTTAATAAGCGTCATGATATCCCCAACGATAGTATCGCTACCAATAGCAAAAGCCCCTTGAGCTTTAAATAATAAAAGGGTTAATGCTCCGGCAATGCCAAATCCCAAACCTGTTAATTTTAAAGGAGTTATTTTTTCTTTAAAAACGTAAATAGTAAATAGCATAACAGCTATTGGATTACTAACCATAATAATGGCTGAGTTAATAGGCTTGGTTAAACTTAAGCCATAAATAAAAAACATCTGATTTACAGCTACTCCAAATAATGCGAGAAGCATCATTTTTTTTAAATCACTCGTTTCTACTTTTTCTTGTTTCGAAAAAAGTGATAAAACCCAGAATAAAATAAGTGCCCCTGTAATACGCATCATAACCAAACCAAGCGGTTTGATATAAGTGGGCATTAAATCTTTGGCAATTGAGTAATTTAACGCATAAATAACCTGAGCAATAAATAATGAAATATGCGCTTTTAAAGAAGAATTCATTGTGCCAAATGTAATTATAAAAAGGGCTATGCTAAGAATTTTTTTTAAGATGACAAAAAATCATTATATAATTTTAGTTACGAAACCATTCTTTGAAAACTAATAAATAACTATAGTTTCTAGTTATATTTAGTAGCAAAAGTGCCGTATTATTCTGAAATTTGATATATGATATTTACCGATCAACTACAACATAAGGTTGAATTAAATTCGTTTCCAAAACGTATCGTTTCATTAGTGCCATCACAATCCGAATTACTATGGGATTTAGGATTAAGAGATGAGATTGTTGGGATTACAAAATTTTGTGTTCACCCTGTAGAAATGTTTCATTCGGTAGAAAGGATAGGAGGAACCAAAACATTAAACATCGAAAA
Source organism: Bacteroidia bacterium (assembly GCA_016787365.1). Taxonomy (GTDB): domain Bacteria; phylum Bacteroidota; class Bacteroidia; order B-17B0; family Aurantibacillaceae; genus UBA4416. Next base: position 2,351 of record JAEUTR010000528.1, on the reverse strand, counting down.
AATACGAAGTTTAAAACCCGATTTAATTATAGGTAATAAAGAAGAAAACGAAAAAACTCAAATTGAAATATTACAAAAAGAGTTTCCTGTGTGGATGAGTGATATTTATAATTTAGAAGATGCTTTAAACATGATGCAATTGGTAGGTGAATTGGTTAACAAACCAACACAAGCTCATCAGATAAAATATAATATAGAAAATTCGTTTTTAAATTTACAAACCAATCAAAAAACGGGATTGTATCTGATATGGAATAATCCATATATGGCAGCCGGAAAAGCAACATTTATTGGTAATATGCTTCATCGAATTTCTATTCAGAATGTTTTAGATGAAAATTCTCGTTATCCCGAATTAAGTATAGAAGAAATAATAACATTGAATCCTGAAATTATTTTTTTGTCCTCCGAGCCTTATCCTTTTAAAGAAATTCATATTGAAGAACTTCAAAAAAAATTACCATCTTCTAAAGTTATATTGGTTGACGGAGAATTATTCTCATGGTATGGTAGCCGCTTATTAAAAAGTGTAAATTATTTTAACAAGCTTATAAAATTGCTGTAAATTAAAAAGTCTCCCGTTTTAGGAGACTTAAAAAAAAGATTATTTATAAGTTGGTCTGTTAATGCTATTACCCAACGCTTTTCCATATCCTGGGCTTGTATTAAAACGTAAGCTAAATTCAAGTCCGCCTTTTGCTTTTGAAACACCTGTTAGTTGTGAGGTATTTAAATCGTAACTTACAGTAAAAGCATATTTATCATATTGAAATAATAAACTAGGAATAAAGGCATCATTTACACGATAAAATGCTCCTAGAGATATAGCGCAAGCTTTTTTTATGCCGGTATAAACCGACTGATCCTGAATAATATATTTAAACATACAGCCTATATTTGTTTCCTGAGAAGGACCTTGTCTTACATACAGCAAACTAGGAACAATAGCAATTCCAGCATTTTGTAAACCAATATCGAAATTAGAATGAACTACAAACTTGGCAAATTGCTTATCGCCACTATTTACCATCGAATATTTTGGTGTATTAAAATGAAATGCAGAAAATCCGATATCAAATTTGGTTCCATCCTGTGCGCTAATATATCTTTCGCTTTTAGCAAAATGGTAAACCAAACCACCTACAAGATCACCATTTATTACTGAATTTACAGGAAGTTTTTCTCCTGATGCAAGAGCGGCATCATAATTTGTTCCGTTATATTGACTTCCCCATTGAAACTTAGAAGGATCTATAGTTCTGTAATTAATCCCGCCGCCAATACCAGCAGATAATTTACTGTATTTACCTGTTTTAACAACCACATTAAATCCAAGATTAACAAGTAATGAGCCTAAATTGGCATCACCGGCTTTATCTTTATATATACTTAAAGACCCTCCGGTATATGTTTTTTTTAGTTTTAAATGTTTAAAGGCCCTTTCAATACTAATGCCATAAGTTTGAAAAGGGCTCGTAACGCTTGCCCATTGATTTTTATAATTAGCAATAATTCTGGTATCGTAAGCTGTACAACTTAACGCTGGATTTAACAGAACAGGCGTTTCATTAAATTGAGAAAAATGGATGTCTTGTGCTTTAGTTAAAAAAGGAACTAATAGCATACTTATTAAAATTAATTGCTTCATGTTTAGTGTCGTTTTCATATTACAGATTCAATATTTAGCTTAACGTAGGAGTGTAATATTTCCTTGTAATTTAAATGTTTTCCCATCAATAGATACACCATCTGCTTTATACACAAAAACTCCCGTATCTAATTTCTGACCTCTGAATGTTCCATCCCAGCTTTCAGAAAGTGAAGATGTTTCAAATACTTTCTCTCCCCATCTATTAAAAATTTGAAGATTAAATGTATATATGCATCTACCATAAACATTGATAACATCATTTAATCCATCATCATTTGGAGAAAATACGTTAGGAATAAAGAAATCACCACAATTTACATCTACAATAACAGTCACAGTATCTTGGACTTTACAATATATTGAATTGGATGCAACAACAATATATTGAGTTGTAACTATAGGGCTTACATTTGTGCTTGCACAGGTCGGACATTCAATAGATCCATTTACATTAGGTGACCAGTAATAGCTTAATCCACCGGTAGCATGTACCTGCCCACTTTCTCCAATATTAATAGTTGTATCACCATAGGCAACAAGATTAGGATACTCAAAAACAGTAATTAAATTATTTTTACGAACTGTATCTGTTCCACAAAGGTTAGAAGCCAACATTGTTACCGAAAATGTACCCGCATTAGGATAACAAGCATCTGCTGTAACTCCAATAGTAGAAGTACTTACGCCATTATCAAAATAC
>JAEUTR010000501.1 GCA_016787365.1 Bacteroidia bacterium | reverse complement strand
TGGCTTCATTAGCATAAAAAAAGACAGTAGTATTTGTTAAACATAATGCTAATACAAATAAAGCAGATATATTGCCAAATAGTTTTTTTGTAAGTAAATATAAAAGACTAACCATTAGACTCGTGCAGAGACAACTTAATCCTCTTACTGCAAGTTCTTTAATTCCAAATATGCTTGTCCAATAATGTAATAATAAATTATACCCAGGAGGCGCAACATCCCAATTTGAAACGCTTTTCACTTCGTCTGGAGAATTTAGTTGCGACCAAAATAAGCTAAACAATTCATCATACCACAAAGGAGCTGCAATAATCTGTGATGAATAAAATAATACCGAAGCTATTAGCACTATCAAAAAAGAAAGCCATTCTCTAGTATTTATAAATTTAATAATATTTAATGCCTTTTCCTTCATAATTATTTTTGTTTACTCAACTCATAATATGCAGCCATTGTAATAGCAGAGTCAAGAGAAATATTATTATTTTTACTTTCTTTTTTTAATCCTTCTACCCAAGCTGGACTTGATAGTATAATTTTTTTCCATTCGTTTAATTTTTTTCTATCTACATAATTTTCTTTAATCGAAGGGTTAATTACTTTATTATAAAAATCATCCACAAAGCCCCAAGAAAATTTTGATAAATTTGCTTCAGTAGCAAGAATGACAACCAAGTCAGTTTCTTGTATTTTTTTATTAAAATCTATTTGAGAAACATATTGAGGCTCTTTATTTGGCTCAAAATTTTGATTATTATAATAATAAAAAGAACAATTTTTAAATAATCCATAAAATCCAAAATTGTTCCATTGCCAATAATAACTATCAGCTACAATAATTGCATTTTTACTGCCATTATCTAGCCCTTTGTTATAACCAAAGTTCGGGTAGCTTAAATTATATTCTTTTGGAGGCCATAATAAATTCATTCCATCAATTACATCTTTGTCAGTTCCATCAACTTCCTTTTTTTCAATGGAATTAATAACAATATTGTTTAAATCTATTTTTAATAGATTTTCAAAATATTTTATAGCAGAATCGGCACATTTTACACTTGCATATTGACTCCAATGAATTCCACTTTTAGAATACAGTTTATGAGTAGACGTTTTTTTATTTTTCATTAAATAATTATTAAAGTCAATATAATTTAATTTGTATTTATTTGAAAGATCAATAAAGGAGTTGTAATTAGTGTTTTTTAGATCAACAGAAGAATTGAAATATTTATCCGGAATAAATTCAGGATAAAATGAAGCTTTACCCGGAGCAAAAATCAAGACTAATTTTTTATTATTCATATTACAGTAATCGTCAATGATTTTTATCCTCCTAAATAATGAATCTGATTTATTATAACCAATATAATCTTTTCCCAGATAAGCGTTAATATAATTCAATTCATAAAGGCAGTTATCCTTGCCTATAATAACTCCATTTGCTTTTGCTTTTTTAAATAAAGAATAGTACATCTGATTATGAAGCCTGATGCATGTGTTTTTAAACCCAAAACTATTTTCATACATGTACTCTTTATTTTTTGCATATTCACCCGAAAACCAATTGACTATCGAAAATTTTAAAGTGTCTTTTTCAACTTTTATGGCTCCATTTAATGGTGCTTCATCCATAAGATGAAAAACAGATTGAACAGTTGGAATAGTTAGCACTATTATCAAAAAAAAGTATAAAATATATTTAATAAAATTTTTCAATTAAAATCTAAAATAGATAAATGGGTTAAAATTAGTAGCAGAAATAAATGTTACAGATATTGTAAATAAAAATACAGAAATCCCAAATAGGACTAAATGATTAGAAATGCTCAAAGTATTAAAATAAATTTTGTTTTGAAATGTAATAATACTTTTTCGTAACCCATAAAAACTAAAAATAGTTGCTAATAAAATGTAAAAAATAAATTCATTATCAAGCTTAGATGCTAAATTAAACTTAAACGAAAATAACGAAGAATATATTGATAAAGCCTGATCCAGCGTTGCCGACCTAAATAATACCCATCCAAGTGCCACTAGTATGAAATTTATGATAACTCTAATAAACGTGTTTGTTTTTTCATATATTTTCAATAAAAACAATCTTTCTAAAATTAGTAATAGCCCGTGATATACACCCCATAAAATAAAATTCCAACTTGCTCCGTGCCAAAAACCAGACAGTAAAAAAACCAGCCATAAATTAAAGTACAATCTTAAAGAGGAATTAACTCTGTTTCCTCCTAATGGAATATACAAATAATTTTTCATCCATGCACCCAAGGAAATGTGCCATCTTCGCCAAAACTCCGTGATACTTTGTGAGGTATAAGGATGATTAAAATTTTCAGGAAATGTAAATCCCATTATTTTACCTAATCCAATAGCCATATCAGAATACCCCGAGAAATCAAAATAAATTTGAAATGTATATGCAATCATTCCTATCCATGCAGAGGATGTGTCAAGCTCACTGATATTAGCACTAAATATATCGTCCGAATATTTACCAATACTATTTGCTATGATTACTTTTTTTGCTAACCCAATACAAAATCTATAAAAACCAGAAAGTTTATTATCAATGTTATCTGTTAGTTGTCTATTCTTGATTTGATCTGCTAAGTCATGATAACGAATTATTGGTCCGGCTATAAGTTTTGGAAATAAAATAATGTATAACTGATATTCCCAAAAATTATCTAGTGGTTTATGCTCATTCCTATACACATCAACAACATAAGTAATTGATTCAAAAGTGTAAAAGGAAATTCCAATTGGTAAAA
>JAEUTR010000499.1 GCA_016787365.1 Bacteroidia bacterium | reverse complement strand
ACCATCATCTTTCACTGGTTTTTCATCCGGAGTGAGTGGGTTAAAACTAAAAATAGCTTTTGGCTTAATATTTGTATTCGTATAGTCAGGTGAAAACGCACTTAATACCAAAGATGTAGACATCATCAGTATAAAAGTAGTTATGTTTTTGGTTTTCACTTTTGTATTTTAATTTCGAGATTTGCAAATATGTTGGTTTTTTTGATAAAAGCAAGTGTTAATTGCTGTTAATGCCTTTAAAGTTATTAACAATTTGACTGTTTTTCACATTTCTATATTATTTAACTCTCTAATTACAAAAAGGTTACAGAATTGTGAAGTTAAGCTAAAAATTTTAGGAGGCTTTGGTAATCAGGAATGTCTTTAAGCACATTTGGCATTTCATTTTCTAATTTCAAAAATATATGTTGAAGCCCATTACTTAAAAAAATGGCAGGAACCTGTAGTTCAATATTGTAACGTAATGCCTGATTAATGGTTAACTGATTAATTTCTATTTGAGGTGCTTTACATTCTACTATTAATAATGGTTTTAAAGCCGAATTAAATACCACAAGATCGGTTCTTCGTTTGGTGTTATTTAAAACCAATTGTTTTTCTACCGAAATCATAGAGGCAGGTACTTGTTTATACAAAATTAAAAAATGAATAATATGTTGTCTTACCCATTCTTCGGGAGTGGCATCAACAAATTTTTTGCGAATGATATCAAATAGCTGTAAAGTTCCTTTATCGTTTTTTTGAAAACGAAATTCTACTTCCGGAAAATTTAATTTAGGTAGTGCCACATTTAAAATTAATTTGATAAAGATATGGTAAAATAATAATGTAGATAAGCTAATAAATATTTTGTATCTTGCCTTTATTAAAAAATCAGATAGATGAAAACCAAAGACGAAATTGTAAATAACTGGTTACCACGTTACACCGGAAAAAAAATAGAAGATTTTGGAGAATATATATTACTTACCAATTTTGGTGGTTATGTAAAAATGTTTGCAGAATGGAATGGAGTAGAGGTTGAAGGGACAGATAGACCCATGCAGACGGCTACTTTTGGAGGCATTACAATTATTAATTTTAGTATGGGTAGCGCTATGGCAGCTACAATTATGGATTTGTTAACCGCCATCAGCCCTAAAGCAGTATTGTTTTTAGGTAAATGCGGCGGATTAAAAAAGAAAAATCAAATAGGCGATTTAATACTACCTATCGCTGCTATCAGAGGAGAAGGAACATCTAATGATTATTTTCCAAGCGAAGTACCGGCATTGCCGTCTTTTAATTTACAAAAAGCTATTTCATATACCATTCGTTTAAGCGGACGTGATTATTGGACGGGTACCGTTTACACAACTAACCGAAGAGTTTGGGAACATGACGAGGCATTTAAAGAATATTTAAGGGTAATCAGGGCAATGGCTATTGATATGGAGACTGCAACCATTTTTAGTGTAGGTTTTCATAACGAAATCCCGGTTGGAGCTTTATTGTTAGTGAGTGATCAGCCAATGATACCCGAAGGTGTTAAAACGGAAGAAAGCGATAAGAAAGTAACAACGGATTATGTTACAGATCATTTACGAATTGGTATTGATTCGTTGAAAGAATTACAAAAGGCAGGTATTTCTGTAAAGCATTTGAAGTTTTAAAAATTAAAAACACATATGGTAGAGGTAATGGGTTAAAATAAAGCTTAGTAATTATTACCCTAATCTTTTATACCATTTACTTTGTTTAAAGTTGTGATACACTTTAGGTTCTTTTACTTTGAAGCGATATCCAAGTGATATATGTGCAGAGCCATATTTTGACAGATAGCTAATCTGACTGGCATTATACCAACTGAAATCTGAAGTGCCCGTTAGCCGTATAAAAAATTTGGTATAATTTAATCCAATTGAACCTCTTAAATCGCCGGATATAGAAGTGTAAAATAGCGTTCGGTTAGAATAAGGACTAAGGTAATTGTAGTTTCTCCATTGTCCTTCAGGTCCAATAACTAAAGTAATGTTTGTGAAAAAGGATTTCCATAAAACCAAATTCCAACTTCCTCCTCCATAAACAGCCAGTGCAAAAACATTTAATCCGTTCATAGAACGATGTGTATCATAATAATTCCGGACCTGATAAGGAAAAAATGAACTATCGGAATTTAAACGGTTATAGTAGAGATTAGCCGAAAGCACAAAACTAAAAGCAGATTTTAACTGGCGGTAATTACCTGAGTAACCTGATTTAAATGAAAATTTGCCGGGATTAGTGAAGTATAAAAATTTTGTTTTATATGCTTCTGATTTTATATGAGGAAATTGATCATAAATTCCTGTTCTGGTAAAACTGGTGTCGTAGTTAACTGTATTTTTATTATAAAAACCTGTGTAACTTCTATAACTGGTTTCTAAAATCCAACGGTTACCACCAATGTTTAATGCAATATTACGAAATTTGGTATCACCTTTTTGTTGTGTTTGCGTAGACGGACTTTTAAATCCTATAGAGAGATTAAATTTATCGTAATTGAGTTCTATTCCATATATTAAATTTGCTTCGGCTATATATGCTATTTTAGATAAACCGAGGGAATCCTTAACCAGCTTTTGTTCAATATCTATTCCGTACTTTCTGTAGGATTGAAAAACCGAAACAATTAATTTGTCTTTGTATTTTCTATAATAAGTAGAGTCCCAGCCTTTTTTTTGAGCAAAAAAAGAACCTGTGATGAAAACAAAATATAATATGAATAACAATAAACGCATCAAATAATTATCTTCGAACAATAAATATATACTAAAAATGGAAATTAAACCTTTAAATATTGAAAAACATATTGAGCATATAATCTCAATTTTTATTGAATATACACCAAGAGTTATAGGCGCATTACTGGTATTATTGGTTGGGTTATGGTTAATAAAACGTTTGTCTAAATTAGCTACTCGATCCATGGAAGGTCGGGATTTGGATGTATCGCTTCGTACTTTTTTAAGAAGTTTGATCTCGGTTGGACTAAAAGTGGTTTTAATAGTTACTGTGGCAGGTATGTTAGGAATTGGAACAACCTCTTTTGTTACTATTTTAGGAGCCGCAGGTTTAGCGGTAGGCTTGGCATTACAGGGTTCTTTATCAAATTTTGCAGGCGGTGTTTTGGTTTTAATTTTTAAACCATACAGGGTAGGAGATTCTATAGAAGTGTTGGGGCAAACAGGAACTGTAAAAGAGATTCAGATTTTTAATACTATTCTTTTAACCTCCGATTTAAAAACAATTATTTTACCCAATGGAGCGGTTTCAAATGGTACCATTATAAATAATACCAAATATGGTATTTTAAGAGGAGATATACATGTTACAATTTCTACTCATCATGATATTGATTTGGTGATTAAATTATTAATTGACGAATTATTAAAACACAAAGAAATTTTAAAAGATCCGATACCGGAAGTAACTGCAATAAAAATTATAGATGGAGGTGTTACGTTATCAATTAAGCCATATAGTTTAGCCGAAAATTTTACTCATGTAAATTCAGAAGTGATTCAGATAGCCAAAAAAATATTTGAAGAGCATGGTATTTTACCGCCACCCGCAAAAAAATAAAAATTATAATTTAATTCCTATCACCAAAATATCATCTACTTGAGCATGTGCGTTGCCCATCCAAGACGTAATTTTTTTATCTAACTGTTCTTGCTGTAAAGGCATTGGTAAGGTATGAATTTGTAAAAGAAAATCTTTAAAATTTTTAGTCATTAATTTTTTTCCTTTCTCTCCTCCAAATTGATCGGCATAACCATCTGTTGTCATATAAAATAAATCGTTAGGCTTTACTTCAATAATTGTTTCTTTAAAAATGGTTGTTGAATCGGTAAATCCTCCAATGGCACTTTTGGTTGGCTTGTATTCAATCAGTTCACCATCTCTGATGAGTAATAATTCGCGGTTAGCACCGGAGTAGGTTAATGTATTAGATTTAGGATCAATCATACATAAAGCCATATCCATCCCGTCTTTTGATTCGGAAGTATTTTGTTTTAACACTTTAAAAATGCTCTTATTTAAACTCGATAAAATGGCAGAAGGACTGGATATTTTTTTTGTTAAAATAATTTCATTTAAAAGAGAGTTCCCAATCATACTCATAAAAGCACCGGGTACGCCATGTCCGGTACAATCTACACAGGCAAAAAATAATTTCTCGTCCAATTGGTTAAACCAGTAAAAATCACCACTGACAACATCTCTTGGTTTAAATAAAATAAAGCCATTAGGTAATTGTTGTTTAATGACATTAATGTTTGGCAAAATGGAACTTTGAATACGTTCAGCGTAATTGATACTGTCTTTAATTTCTTCGATAGCAATATTTAAATTTATATTGGCATTTTTAAGTTCAGAGGTACGCTCTGCTACTTTTGCTTCTAATACTTGTTTTTCCTTAATGAGTTTATGGGTTCTGTATTTTATAAAAGAAAAAATACTGGCTATGAGTGTAATAATGGATAAAACAAAAAACCACCAGCGCATATAAAACGGAGGAGTAATTTCAAAGGGATATGATACCACATCACTTTCGATATTATATTTATTTATCGCCTTTAATTTAAAAATATATTTTCCGGGAGAAAGGTTTGTGAAAATAGCTTCGTTATTAGTTTGTACAGGCGACCAATCTTTGTCATATCCTTCTAATAAAAATTGGTAATTAGATGTTTGTGTTGATAATGCTTTAAATTTAAAAGTAATGTCATTTTGCTTATAGTTAAATATAGGATTGATAGGCAGATTAAGTTTTGATAATGAATCAAATTTCACTTTAGAGCTATCAATTTTACTGTACTTTAATAATAATTCGCTAATTAAAACTTTAGGTTTGGCATCACTAACAATATCTTCTTTTGAATTGTATACAACTAATCCTTCGCCCGTTCCAAAATACAAATAGCCATTTTGTTCGATAGAAGCATTCTGTTCGATAGCAGATGTTTTTAATCCATCCTCATCTGTATACGCTTTAAGATCTTTAAGGCTGTAATCTATGTTTAAAATAAGTTTATTAATACCTAAATCAGTTCCAATCCATAAACTATTGTCAAAGGATTTTTGAATGACGTTAATGGAATTACTTAATAACCCATTTTTTTTGTTGATATTAGAAAATTTATTTTTATTAAAAATAAATAATCCCTCATCGATAGAGCCTACAATTACATGTCCATTTAATTCATTTATAGAGAAAACGTTTGTGCTGGTAAACCCTTCTTTTTTACCAAAGTGACTCAGGATATTTGTAGTTGTATTTAATTTTAAAATACCTTCTCCAATAGTTCCAATCCATAAGTCATCCAAAATGGAATAAATACACATCACATCATTTGTCGGGAGCAAATTATTTTCTTTACTATACAGCTTGAATTCACCGTTTTTTATTTTTATTATTCCGGTTCCATATAAACTTACCCATATTGTACTTTCATTTTTTTGAATACTGGTAATAATTGTTTTTAAATCAACAGTATCTACTTTATTAATGTTTTTTAATACACTAAAGTGGTTTTTTGACGATTCATTTAATATATATAAGCCTTTACTTTCAGTTCCAATATATAAAGTGCCATTGTCAAAATAAAGAGCAGTAATGATATTGTCAGTTAATTCTTTAGGAATTTCAACTTTTTCAATAACTCCGTTTAGATAATAATTTATACCGCCGATTGTGCTAAATAAAAAACCATTGCTTTTTTTGCAAAATGCAACAACTCTATTTTCGTTCAATCCATGCTGTTTTGTATAAACAGACAAGGCTTCATTAGTTAATTTGTATACACCATTTCCAAAACAAGAAACCCATATTTCACCTTCGTAATCACATAAAACAGAGGAGATGTCAATTCCCGACAATCCATTTTCTTTATTAAAAATTTTGTAACTTAAATCTTGATACAGTTTAACCAAACCATGTTCAGTAGCACACCAGATATTATGCTGCTTGTCTTCAATAATTTTTGAAATATAATCAGTATTTATTAATGGAATATCAATTTGATGAAACAGGTTATTTTCAATGTAGTATATACCTTTTCCTGGAGTACCAATCCATATTTTTCCGTCACTACTTTCAAAAAAACAAAATGCTGAGGCCGAATTAAAATTCTTGGATTCTTTAATTACAGTAAATGATTTTCCGTTATATAAATTAATTCCACCTTTACTGGTTCCTATCCAGTACTTATTGCTTTTGTCTTTATAAACTGAAAATACTTTATCAGAGCTTAATCCGTTTGTAGTGTTTAGATAAGAAAACTGATTGTTTTCTAAAATGGCAATACCACCGCCAAATGTAGATATCCATGTTTTTGAACCATCGCATAGAATGTGAAATACTTTATTTTCCTTTAATCCATTTCCGGTGGTATAATTGGTGAATTTTTTTCTGTCATATTTAGAAACACCATCAACGGTTCCAATCCATATAGTTTTATTTTCGTCTTCAGTAATACAGATAACATCATTACCTACTAAGCCATCCTGTTTATCGTAATTCGTAAATGTTTTTCCATCAAATTTGCTAATACCTCCGCCTTGTGTTGCAAACCACAGGTAGCCATAGCTGTCCTGAAAAATAC
>JAEUTR010000472.1 GCA_016787365.1 Bacteroidia bacterium | reverse complement strand
TTATTTTTTAATAATAAGCGAGTATTAACGAGTATTTGCAAGAGTGAAAATTTATCGCAAAATACTACAAATAGCCCGAATTGAAAAACGATTTTAGATGTTTTATAAACAAAAAAACTAATGATTAATTAATATTTTATTATTACATTTAATAATAAAATATTACAAAATGCAATCTAAATCCTTTACTGTAGAAGCTTATTTATTAGAAATTCCTGAAGAAAGAGCAGAATATTTCAATAAATTAAGAAATGTAATTATCAAAAACATTCCCAAAGGTTTTGAAGAAACAATGTCTTACGGAATGATTGGCTATGTTGTTCCTCATAAATTGTACCCAGCGGGTTATCATTGTGATCCAAAATTGCCTTTGCCTTTTGTTAGCATAGCATCACAAAAAAATTTTATTGCACTTTACCATATGGGTATTTATGCTAATCCTAAATTATTGGAATGGTTTGTATCCGAGTATCCTAAACATTGTAAAACAAAATTGGATATGGGTAAAAGTTGTATCCGATTTAAGAAAATGGATGATATTCCTCATAAATTAATTGGAGAATTAATGCAAAAAATAACTGTGAAAGATTGGATTACACTATATGAGACGAATTTTAAATCTTCGTCTAAAAAATAATTACACCAATACTAAAGGTATATCTATTTTATGGCGTACACTCTCCACTGTCGTTCCAAATAATAAATCTTTAAACGTAGTATGTCCGTGTGTTCCCATCACCAATACATCACAATCACTAACTAATTTTGGTATTACCGATTTAGGATTACCAAATCCTAATTTAAATTCACAGGCATAACCCTGTTCCGATAATTGGTTTTTATATGCCAAAAGATTTGCGCTATCCTCTATTCTTTCATGATCATTAGTGTCTTCACCATACATAACGGCATTAGTACTTTCAAGAACGTGTATTAAAACATAATGCGCCTGTTTACCGCCAAGCATAATCGCTTTATTAATCGCTTTATTATCACTTGAACTAAAATCAACAGTAATTGCTATTGACGAATATGGTTTAGCTATTTCAAAATTAATTTTTGCTACTTCTCCGTGAAATTGAGAAGATACAGATTGCTTTGTTTTTTTAATTAAAGGCTCAAAAGTGATAAATAATAAAATACCTAAACACAATACCATAAATGGTATCACTACCAATCCTATTGCTGTGGCATATTCCGAATTTTGCAACCATTCTCTTACTTTATTGAATAGCATTTGACAATTTAAAAACACAATAACAGATACAGAAATCCATGAAGCAATTTTTTGCCATAAAGGAATTACAAATTGTCCCATTCGCTTTTTATTACTCACAAAATGAATTAAAGGAATAATAGCGAAACCTAATTGTAAACTTAATATTACCTGACTCAAAACTAATAAGTCACCGGTTTTTTCTTCTCCCAAAAAGTAAATCGTTAAAAACGCTGGAACAATAGCAATCAAACGTGTCAGCAATCTTCTAATCCAGGGTTGTAACCGAAGATTTAAATAACCTTCCATAATCACTTGTCCGGCCAATGTTCCTGTAATAGTTGAACTTTGTCCGGCAGCAATTAAGGCTATTGCAAATAATAAAGGAGCAAGAGTACTCCCCAGCATAGGCGCCATCATTTTATGGGCATCTTGTATTTCAGAAACTTCTACTCCTGTATTAAAAAAAGTAGTAGCTGCAATAATTAAAATAGCTGCATTTACAAACAAGGCTAAATTTAAGGCAACAGCACTATCAATAATATTAAACCGAATGGCTTTTTTTATTTCAATCGGTGTTCTTTCAAATTGCCGTGTTTGAACCAAAGAAGAGTGCAAATATAAATTATGGGGCATTACTGTTGCTCCGATAATACCAATAGCAATATATAAAGCATTTTCATTAGTAAATCCGGGAATTAATCCCTTTGATATCTCAATCATATCAGGTTTTGCAATTAAAAGTTGAATAAAAAAAGATACACCAATAATAGCAACCAAAGAAATAATAAATGCTTCCAGTTTTTTTATACCTGCATTTAATAAAAATAATAATACAAAACTGTCAAGTACTGTAATACAAACTCCACCTAAAATAGAAATGGATGGAAATAATAAATGAATACCAATAGCCATACCTACTACTTCAGCCAAATCACAAGCAGCAATAGCAATTTCAGCTAATACGTACAAAAAATAATTTATGAATTTCGAATAATGATCCTTGGATGCCTGAGCTAAATCTCTGCCGGAAACAACACCTAATCGTACACAATGACTTTGTAATAAAAGAGCAATTAAATTGCTCATGACTAATACCCAAATTAAACTATAACCATATTTACTTCCTCCTTCAATATCGGTAGCCCAGTTACCTGGATCCATATAACCAACGCTTATCATGTAAGCAGGGCCAATAAAAGCTAATAGTTTTTTAAAACCGCCTTTACTTGAGGTATTTACTGAAGCGTTTACTTCATCTAACGATTTATGATTGTTATTTTTCATTTACTCTAGATACTAATATGGAAGATGCAACTTGTTCGCTTAAAAACTCGCAATGTTTATTATCAATTTTGATTTTATAAGATGAATCGTATTCGTTGATCGATTCAATTTCTATACTATCACCAAGGTTTAAACGAAGATTGGTTAAGTATTGTAAAAACTTAGTTTCGTGATTAGCTACGCCACAAAATACATAATGTCCTTTTTTAATAATTGTACTTAATGGAAAAGAGTTTACAACTCGCATCTTCCCATCTTTATCAGGAATAGCATCTCCATGAGGATCAAATTTTGGATTACCTAAAAAATCATCTAATTTCTCGACTAATTCAGGGCTATTAATATGCTCTAATTGTTCGGCAATTTCGTGCACTTCGTCCCATTTAAAATTTAATTTTTTCACCAAAAAAACTTCCCATAAACGATGCTTACGAATAATTGTTAGGGCAATTTTTTTTCCTTTTGGTGTCAATAAAACACCATAATATTTTTTATAGGTTACGATTTTCTTTTCCGCCAAACGTTTAATCATATCAGTAACCGTTGCTGGCTGCATTGATAATTTAATAGCAATATCATTAGTAGAAATAGCGTCATTATTACTGAATTCTTCTAATTTAAAAATGGCTTTAATGTAATTTTCTTCTGTAACTGAAATTTCCATGACACAAAAGTAATAATTATATTAACCTAAACAAATTTTTAGATTAGTCTAAAATATTAAGAAAATAAAATGAATTAATTTGTATTAAAATCGTCAAAATAAGTCAAGCCTTTACTAAAATAACTATCGATATTAGCGCTAAACGTAATGATTTTTCAGAATGAGACCTTAATCAGTAGTTAAAATATAAAGAACATACTTATATATCTTTGTTTTATTCCATAAAAAAGAGGCTGCCCTTATGGGACAGCCTCTCTAAGTATTAAATTAAATTTATTTAGTGAATTACTATTATTTTAATTTGACTAATTTTATTTTCAGTTTGAAGTTTAACAAAATATACGCCATCAGATAAACCTGTTGTTGGTAATGATACTTTTTGGTTACCAATAACTGATTTTTTATTTACTGGTTGCATATGTAATTTACCTTGTAAGTCATATATACTAATTTCTAATTGTTCTTCATTAGTTCCATTCCATTCTAAAGTAATTTCATGATTTGTAGGATTTGGATATACCATGAAATCAGAATTTGTGTTGTTTTCACTTACTCCAGTTGCTAAATTACCGTTTCCTAGAAGTCGGAATGTATAGGTTCCTTCATTATAATCATTATTTACTAAATGAATATTGGCAGTGCGAGTACCAGCAGCTGTTGGTGCAAATTGAACTGTAATAGTTTCGCTAGCATTTGCAGCTACAGTAAAACTTTTATTACCAACTAATGTAAACTCATTAGCTTGATTACCGCTAGTATAAATATTAGACACATATAACGTACTAAAACTTGTGTTTTCAACAACAAATGATTTATTGGTATTGCTTGCTATATTTACTGAACCGAAGTCTGTATTATCACTTATACTTGTTGACGTATTGCCAGTTGCAATGTTGTTTCCATTCCCCTTTACATTAATTTCTGTATTTGTATTGGCTGTGTTTGGATTATAGAATGCTAATAATTGACCGCCTTCAACTACTTGTCCAGGTTGTGCATAGTGAGCTTGATCAGCTATTAAAAACATTCCTGGTCCTAAAATTTCTTGAACATCAATAATTCCAGATGATTCTTCGTCTTGGGTTAAAAAATTTATTCCACCTGTAATGAATCGATTAGCATCATGCTCACCTACTTGAGTTAAAACATCTGTTTGAGTATTATATTCCCATACTTTTGCTATATAAGTTTGATTGCCTGGATCTTCTTGTAATAATACATGACCAGAGTGATCAATGGTTAAATTATCT
>JAEUTR010000462.1 GCA_016787365.1 Bacteroidia bacterium | reverse complement strand
GGACAGGACAAGCAGTACTAATATAAAAGATATGCCGGCTTGCTTTAACATTTAATACCTGTTTAACCGTTCCCTGTCTTTCTTCATTAGCCAATAAAGTCCTTTAACTCCAATTTTTATATCATCAAGTTTGAACAATATGAAAATCTTCTCTACATAGGCAATAGCGCCCCAACCAACGGCCAGGTAATACATCCAGGGATAGAACCCAAATACAAACAGTACGAAAAAGAATACACTCTGGACATATCCAGCCGATACTGCCGAGTAAAGGTGCAATCCCGGTATTTTTCCGAAGCGGTAAAATGAAACCAGATAGCTTAGCAGAAAAACAGACAGAAACAGGTATAAAATCCATGCATGCGGTTCTATTTCGCTCCATTTGAAAAGGAATAATCCCAGCAATGCCATTGCGTAAGTGAAAATATCGGCCAGGTTATCGAGAGCTGCCCCAAAATTGGTTTGAAGTTTAAAAATGCGGGCGATATTTCCATCAAGCACATCACTAATCAAGCTTATACATAGCAATATAACATACCATTGTTCCCTGCCAGTAAGGGCAAAATATAATATTACCGGAAAAATTAGCAGCCGATATAAACTAATCAGGTTAGGTACGTTTAAAACACTCTCACCTTTTATTAAAAATTTTTTCATTTTTTTGTCAATTTAATATATTTAACGAATGTGAAAATCAAAAATTAAAATTCTATGATTCTTTCTGATCATGTGATAGAGTAGATGAAGCATTTTGCTTTTTCAGGGAAAGTTTATCAAAAAAATAGTCTAGCATCCAGGAAATCGTTGTAGCACTAACTTCATTAGTTCCTGCTTCTGTTATTTTCTCCAGATTTTTTGTTTCGAAAATCAAATTTGTATTTGCATAGCTTCCCGTGAATGACATCCCCATTGAAATCATCCGCTCCCAGGCTGTCATTTCAACCGTATTTAATATTTTAACCGGCATAAGTTTTATTGGGAGTAAATTGTTAAGGCTATAGATGATATGGGAATTCTTAATAGAATTTTTAGCCACAAAATTTATTATTACAGGTAAGTGCTCAATCTGAACTGTTCTCATTAAATACATAGTAAGAGTGTCGATAGGTAATAAATTTTGTGTTGAATCAGGATCGATACAAACTCTAATTATGTTGTTGGGGTATGTATTTGACAGGCTATAAACCCGCTTCGCAAAGTCGAAAATGCCATAATCTGTATTGGTCACACCCGTTTTGTTATTTCCTACAATCTGCGACAATCTTAAGATATGGCCATTTATGCTTTGTTCTTCTATATATTTCCTAACAATATTCTCGGCATACCTTTTCGACTGCTCGTAATAATTCCGAAATGACACAATATCTTCATTTTCATAAAATTCTTCTTTGAAAGGTTCAGTAATTCGGCCACAAGAATAAGCAGTACTGATAAGGAAGAAACGTGAATTCTTTGTGGCGTATCTCGAAAATATATTTAAGGAATTTTCTACACCCGCTAAGTTCGTTTCGAATATTTCGTCTTTCGACTTAAAATCGTATTTTAAACTTGCTGCAAAATGGAAATAATCAACTGGTTGGCTGAAAATTATCTGCAATTGTTCATCCGAGAATGAAAAATTTTCTTCGGTCAATGCATATTCATATACCCTTAGTTTTTTAGGAAATATAAAATCCGGCCCATTTATTTCAGATAAAGCTTTTTGCATCCTATCCAATGGTTGTTGGTTTTTGCTTTTTCTGATCAATGCTGTTACTTCGAAATTGTTTAAAAGTAACTCGTTAATGAAATGGGAAGCGATATATCCATTTGCCCCATTTATGATTATTCGATTCATATTTTTATTATTTATTATTTTTGAAATTATACTTCTGACCGCATGTTTCAAAGAAAAAGAACCAGAATCAATACTACTGATAACGGTATGGTTAAATTGTCGGAGCCACGCCAACTGAAAAATTCACCCAGAGTACTTATAGCCGCTATCAATAAGGCCAGCCAAAATGTTTTTAAGTTGAATACCGAATGATGAAAATAAAGGGCGATTACGCTGATTATAAAACTTGTAAACAGGAATGCCCCTGAACCAAGCCATGTTTTTTCGAACTTATGGCCAAATAGCTTTATCCGGCCATTGTAATTTTTAATGTTGATGCCAAGTATGGCAGCCATTGGATCGCAAACGGCAAGAATTAACATAGGCAGGATGTAAACAAATTTATTGTGGAGCAAACAAGAAATCCAGAAGGTACCATAAATGGAGAGAGGTAATAAGTAGCTTCCTATCGACTTTCTTTCAATATCATGAATAGATTTAAGCTGTTTGCCGTTTTGGGTTATAAATAGGACTGCAAAAAAGATTAGTGCCAAAACCAAGACGTACCAGTGTGAAGTAAATATATAAGGAAATGGAACAGTTGCCAATGTTGAGGTAAAATGGGCAAACTTTCGGGTTATCT